>CAZIJP010000265.1:0-2510 GCA_964539615.1 uncultured bacterium | reverse complement strand
CCGATAAATTCAATTACAACGATTTTATTGCCTTGGTATCCACAAACAATGGCTTCTATTGAGACGCGAATTGCTTCATTGAAAGGTATCAATAGAAATTATCCTGAAATAACTCAAGATGTTGTAATAAATCTGTTGCCGAATAATCATCAAACATCAACCGGTTCCTGTAAGCCTGTTTTTCGGAAATATATACCTGATGATTATGAGAAAAATGTTTCTGTTAAAGATTATTTGGAGCAAATAAATGCATATGCCGAGATGGCAGTTGAAATCGCCCAAAGGGATGCCGTGTTTTTGACCAAACTTATTGAAAATCTCGAAAACATCCCTCAGTCTTCATTTATTAATTTACTTAATTATTTGGCTTCTGAAGAAGTTAAGAAATTTTCAGAGGAAATGCGGCAACCAATATGGGAATCAATGTTGGCATGTGTCCATAAACATAGAAAACATTCCTCTGAGAAATGGGCTCTGCCAAAAGAACTTGTAGATAAACTTGAAGAAGTTGCGAAAATAATTGAACCCAAGAAACCGGAGATGTTATTCAAACATCTCTTCTCGAATCGTGATTATGAATTTTATGAGAAAGATCTCTCCTGGGATGAACAAAGCATAATATTTCAAGATAAGCGAAACGATGCTATAAAGGAAATATTTAGTAATAATGATATTGAGAGAATTATCACGTTTGTTCATGATGTTGAAGATCCCTTCAAAGTAGGTGTCGCGTTATCACAAGTAACTTCAACCGAGATTGATAAAAATATTTTGCCTGTTTATTTGGATTTTGGCAATGACCTTTTAATGAAACACTTTTTGAGAGGGTATATAACAGATCGATTTAAAAAACACAGCATTACTTGGGTTGATTCTTTTGATTTTAAAAACTGGACGCCTCATGAGATATCTAATTATTTTCTTTTCTTGCCCTGTGAAGATGAGGTTTGGAAAAGAGCCGAAAAAACTCTCAACAAAGATACGAACTTATATTGGGCAAATATTAATAGTATTCCTTACGCTCAAAAAGGAAGTCTATCCGAAATAATTGATAAATTATTAAAATATGATCGTGCGGCATTGGCTTTAGAGGGTATCTATATGCATTATAACTCAACTAATGAGTTTTTAGCACAACCGGCGATTAATGCATTATTACGAGCCGTAGAATTATCAGACAGCATTCGAGATATAGATACTTATCAAATTGTCGAAATTATTAAAATGCTTCAAGAAGATAAAGGTATCTCGGAAGATGATTTGTTTAATGTTGAATGGGCGTATTTGTCTTTACTGGATAGAGAAGATATTGAATTAAAATCCATGAATAAAAAATTATCCCAAGATCCTAAATTTTTTGTGGAAACAATACAGCTTGTCTATCGATCTAAAAACGATGTAGGCAAAGAACTTCCTGTTGATTCAAGCAAAAAGAATATTGCATTGCAAGCGTATAAAATGCTTGAAAAATGGACGCGCCCTCCTGGCATACAGGATGATGGTGTTTTTTCTCTAGATCATTTTAAAGAGTGGATCTTATGCGTTAGCAATGTTACTTCAAAATCAGGGCATTATGAATCGGCAATGAGAATTTTAGGGCAAGTTTTGTTTTTTGCGCCAACTGAACCAAAGGGATTATGGATAAACAAGGATATTATAGAATTTCTTGATAAAGAAGACAACACATTTGTACGAGATGGTTATAGATTAAAAGTATATAACTCTCGAGGTGTTCATTGGATAGATCCAAGCGGTAAGCAAGAAAAAGAGATTTCTGAATTTTGGAAAGAACGAGCAAAAGAAGTCGAAAATAAAGGATTCATTAGGTTTGGTGCGACATTGCGTAATCTCGCAAAATCGTATGAAAAGGAAGCAGAACGAGTAATCCATGAAGCTTTTAATGATGGGCAACAAGAAAGTGAAGACGACTCAATTCAGGATTAATTTTAAAGGAGACTAAATGCCTTTCTACGAATCCGACATCGAACTATATGCGCTGAACGTCTTAAACGAAGAGGGCTATACCGTTATTAACGGTATGGATATTACCCCGGACGAAGAATACGGCAACGCTGTTTTGGTCGCTGAACCTAATGTTGCCTTTGCGGTGGCACGCCGGAAGAATTTCGAAGATACGATCCTTGAAGATGTGTTGACCGTTGCGATCGATACGTTGAATCCGACGCTCTCTCCTATGGTGCGCGGACAAGCAGTGAAAGAAGTGCTTGATCTGTTTTCACCGCAGTTGCTCGATGCCAACGAACGATTCCATGAAATGCTTGTGAAAGGTGTCCATATCACTACCCACGACCACGGGCAGGAACGCGGAGAAACGGTCCGAATCATTGATTTTAAATATCCTGAGCGGAATATGTATCATGCCATCAATCAATTTACCGTGCGTCATAAAAATCAAACAAAAAGACCTGATATTATCTTGTTTGTCAATGGTCTGCCGCTTGTAGTGCTAGAACTTAAAAATCCCACGGATGAAAAAGCAACCGTTCGCA
>CAZIJP010000264.1:0-2562 GCA_964539615.1 uncultured bacterium | reverse complement strand
TTCTAACCCTTGTTCAAAACCTTGCTCTAACCCTTCTTTTTTAGCTGTAGTAATAACATCTTTTTCAATAATAAGATTTTTAAGGTGTCTTTCATATTCTTTACGTTCTTCGTCAGATAACTTGTTTATATTTAATCTTTTAGCACACTCTTGAATATACTTAGATTTAAATTCTTTTTTAATATCAGAATTTTTTAAAAAATAAATCCATTCATCAAGTTCATTTTCTGTAATGTCTGAAAATTTATTAACATTAATAAAATAATATTCAGGAAAAATATCTCGTTTAGGTATAAACTTTATAGTTCCATCTTCTAAAAAAGCCTTTTCTTTAATTAAAAGTTCTTCACCATTATGGATTCCGTAGATTTTATTTTTACCATGGTAAACATAATCAGTTCCTTTTCCTAAATTAAAGTAAAGAATGCTAACTGAAATAACTTTTACTATTTTTTCATAATCCATTCCTACTTCAAAATAATCTGTAATAATTTTAGAGGTTCCAAAAAGAACTCGCTCTAAATAGTCGGACTCCCTTTCATTTTGTACTTCAATAACAACTCTTTCTTCACCATCTAACTCAACAAGAATATCTACTCTGTTATATTTTTGTTTTTCAGTATCCTGATTTGATTCGCTTTCTAATATTTTAATAATCACCACATCTTTTTTTAAAAGTGCGGTAAGAAAGCCTTCAAGAACACAATAGTCGCTTTTATTGCGAAACATTTTTTTAATAAACCAGTCAAATTGAATAAGTTTTGTAGCCAATGGCATGGTAAATCTCCTTCCATCTGTGAACAGCACGATTCTTAATAAGATTAAATTAAGAATTAAACATCGTCAAGAGGAGTTTTTAAGTTATTCAAGAAGGAGTTACTATCGTAAAGTGAAATTATCGTAAATATAAAGTTAATACAGTTGTGGTACATTCGGTCAACATTTTAATAGCTCTATGTTAAGTGTAAATAAACATGTAAATAAACATGTAAATATCCTTACATCATAAGTAAGTAACTGCTTTTAGAATATAGAATAAACTGAATGCCATTGAGTTAAAATATAAAAATCTAGAATTGTGCAATATTTTTTCCAGAAAAATATAAATGGCTATTTTAGAAGTAAACATGTTTTGAACAATAACTACAATGGTTATCCTCTTGGTGATGGAAAAGCATGTGAGAGTCATTCTTGTTTTCATTCTAAGTAGCTGATGCAGGTTGTTGTTTGCACTTTTCTTTTCTCTCCAGACAACTAAGTAGCTGATTTAGGGGAGTGCGTGGCACCTGGGGGGCCTTTATAACAATGAACGACTTCATCAAAACCTTGGTTATAAAACACCGAATGAGGTATACCAGAAAGGAGGTGATCCCATGTCCATAGAGTGTTAGAGGGGAATTTCCCCTCTCGCCTCACGGCTCACTCCCCTTGAAGGTCGGCCAATGGGGCTAGTGATACAAATTAGAGATCGTGGCCGACCTTTGCACCTTTTAGTATGTGCTATTTTAGCGAGTGGTGATATTAGGTTAAACTTTGGAGGAACGATTATAGCAAATTGGTGACGTTTTTTGGTCTTGACATTTGGGTCCACCTTAGATAAATATCAATTTAAATGTATTTGAACATGTAAGATATTCCTTCTGGTAAACTATAAAATTGTATTTTCTGGTCCATCTCTTTACTTAAATGCTTATCACACTTCTATTTTGATGATTTTATGATTATATCAGGTAAAGGAACTGGTGAGTTAATTTTGAAAAAAACTGATAAAAAAAGTTTGCAATTTTTATAAGCAATATGCTATTCTTTCAAATATAAAGTTTTACTTTTTTTTAAGATGAGCTTTTGTTGAAGAGAAGAAATGTTAACTTCATGGTTAGCGTTTTTCTTTTTTTAACAGGCTTAATGTTTTATCTGTTTTTAGGAGATACAAATTGGAAAATTTTACAATATCAAGTTGTTATGACTATTTAGAACATGCGTCGCATTCTCATCTTACAACTGCCCGAGAGGCGTTGAACTCTGGAAATCGTGGTCATGCCATGGCAGCATTGAGGCGTGCTATCGCCTATGGTGAAACAACTTTGCCACTCATTCTCACAGATTCTCAGTGGGTTCCACTGCATAATTTAGCTGAGTGGAACACTCTTAACAATACTGCCATTAATAACCCACAGGCTTTTCCAGTGGAGCAATTAACTGTTCGCCGCTATGAGAAGCAAGATTCTTTTAATTTCTCTGAGTTAGATACTGAATTATTTACAGCCTTCGCTGAAATGACTGTAGAAGTAGCAGGAGAAGCTGAGCTTCTACTGCATGATGCTCTACGCTATCGTGGGCCATCTGCGCCTCGTAAGAGAACTTATTGTTTGGTGGATAATGAAAACATTGTGCATGGCATACTTATCGCTTGTTCTGATGTTGATGAAAGTGGCTTCTATCTGCCAATCTTTTTTCTTAAAAAATCGGCAAGAACTATTGCCCATTCCGATCGTCTTCTCACCGAGGTCTTTGCCATTGAAGGTGGACCTATAAACTCGTCCGCTTATCTTTTTGCAGACG
>CAZIJP010000263.1:0-2593 GCA_964539615.1 uncultured bacterium | reverse complement strand
GGCTTTTTAGAAAAGCCATCCAGTTTTGCATTGTTACAGAGTGATTTTTTTGGACAATTTGGGTAAATAGATGAACTGTATAATTCCTCAATGTTTTTGAATATTTCAATTTTCATAATAGTGATTTATTAGTATTTGCAAAAATAGCTAAATATTTTTAAAGAAAGCATCTTTTCTATTCACTTGACTATCAATCTCTTTTAGGGTCAAATTGTTGTCACGAAAGTATTCCCGATGTCTTTCCAAGAGCCGGTCTTTTATGGTTTTAAATTTCCCGGTGTTGTTTGATTCAATTTGTAGTGAAGCTGAAAGTGTAGCATGCTTTTCAGATTCTCCGATTTTAATGTAATATTCGTAATGTTTGGCGTAAGCGTGACAATATTGTTCAGCGTATTTTCTGGAAGCAAATAAATCAGCGTATTGCTGGGCATAGGTTGCCGATTTGCCCGATTCGATTTGCTCTTTGTAAAACGAGATGTATTGGTTGGCACGTTCGATTGGATGGTTGTAGTCCAGTTTTTGGTCAAACACGATCAATAGATAGTTTGCAAGCAGTTCATCTGCATTCAGGAATTTGCAGTGGATTAGCAACTCTTCTTTTGCTAGTTCTGTGTTTTCAAAATGCAGTTTGTGAAATGCGATGGAAAGTGCTTGTTCTCCACCGTTATAGGTGTCAGCCACTAGATAAGCCCACTCATCACCATGTCCGATGTTGATTTGTTCAAGATAGCACTCCGAAAAATGAAGTGTGATTTTCAAGGCTTCTTCTTTGACGGTGTAACACTCTTCAAACTTCAATGTATCAAACTCATTGGTATACATTGCACAGTGATTTTCAGCCAATTCATAAAGTTCATCATACGTTTCATTGTAATAGCTGATAAAACGATCGTGGAAACTTTCTGGAATATTTTTTTCAGTGAAAATCTTAATTAGATCCTTTTTGCAAGGCTGGTCTCTTTTGTAAACTCTCATGTTTCAACAACTATTTTGGACCAATCAGAGTTGTTTCCCATTTAATATTTTCACCATCATCAACTACTTCAACGCTATACGTGAAATTTCCATAAAGTTCGCTGGTTTCCAATACCCCGGAGTATTCATTTCCCGATTTTTTTGCAAGTCCAAAACTTTTAATGGTGATTCCTCTACCCTTAAATTTTTCTTCCATTCCCGACCTTACTTTTTTTGTGACCTCTTCCGTTGAATTACCACAGGAGCTTAATATCATCGCAATCATGGCTGCAAATAGTAGTGTTTTAATTGTTTTCATGTTTTTTTAGTTTGATTTATTCCACAAAGCTACAATCTCACCACGCCAAAAGAAGTCGTAGTCCATCAAATACATTTTCAAATTAAAACAGTGGCTGTTTTGTTTTTTAGCAACTGAATTTCACATTAATCCAGCTACTTTAAACTATTATTTGATTTTTCCTTTTTCTATTCCGAAAAATCATGTATTTTTGTTGAAAATCTATATCAAATGCTAATAATTGGAATTGCTGGCGGTTCGGGTTCTGGAAAATCAACCGTTGTCAGAGAAATTGTAAAGAAACTCCCCAAAGATTCAGTCTGTGTAATTCCACAAGACTCGTATTACCGCGACAATGGAACACTTACTCAAGAAGAGAAGAAAAACATTAATTTCGACCATCCCTCTTCCATCGAGTTTAACCTGCTGACAAAGCATCTGGAACAACTTCGAGAAGGCAATGCCATTGAAATGCCGATCTATTCTTACATCACTTGCGCTCGTTCCAAAGAGACGGTTCATGTTGAACCAAAGAAAGTGGTGATTGTAGAAGGAATCTTGATTTTCACCAATGCTCGACTTCGTGATAGAATGGATATTAAAATCTTTGTGGATGCCGATTCCGACGATCGATTGATGCGTGTGATAAAAAGAGACATTGTTGAGCGTGGAAGAAGTGTACAACAGGTTTTAGATCATTATGATACATATGTAAAACCCATGCACTTAACGTTTATAGAACCAACGAAGAGATATGCTGATATCATTGTCCCTCAAGGTGGTGAAAACCATACGGCCATTGATATTTTGTCTTCACGGATTCACATGAATTTAAATAAATAAGATGCCCATCTACCAATTGGATGATGAAGATGTTCGGTTTCCAGATCCAATGGATTCGGAGTTGGATGGTTTGTTGGCAATTGGTGGTGATCTTTCTCCTCAACGATTGGTGAGTGCATATGCCACAGGCGTTTTCCCTTGGTACGAGCATAAACCTATCCTTTGGTGGTCACCCGATCCCAGAACTATCATGTTTCCCGCAGATTATAAGATTTCAAAATCCCTGAAAAGAACAATTAAAGCAGGCAAGTTTGAGGTGCGTTTCGATACGGCTTTCAGTCGGGTGATCGATATGTGCGCCCGAATCCCCCGCAGTGGAGAAAATGGAACTTGGATTACCACTGAAATGAAAATGGCATACAAACGACTCTTTGTGCTAGGAATTGCTCATTCGGTGGAGGTGTTTCACAACAACCATCTGGTGGGTGGTTTGTATGGCGTGTCTATTGGTAAAGCATTTTTTGGCGAATCGATGTTTCATACCGAGACCGATGCATC
>CAZIJP010000262.1:0-2595 GCA_964539615.1 uncultured bacterium | reverse complement strand
AACCGTCAGTTTTGGTATGGCAGTGTACCCGTCTGATGGTACTTTTATCAACGAATTGATAGAAAAGGCAGACAAAGCATTGTTTTCAGCAAAAGAAACCGGACGTAACAAAACAATGAACTGGCGACAGTATTGTGAGATAAATTCAAGCTCACTTCGTGAAAGAGAACCTGAGGTTATAACGAATCCGTCACGAGAAAAAGAAAAAATTGATCTTATCATAGCGTTGCACAATGATGCACATTATTCGGGAAGTATTGAGGAGGTCGGCAAAAAACTTACCAATCTGTGCAATCGTTATGTGCCGATCCTTACCGTATTGTTGGTAATACGTATTGAATCAGAAACACGTGTGAGTGACGGAAGGTTTAAGGTGGGATCAGAAAAAGAATTCCCGGAGTTTGTTACCGATACGACACGACTTATGGTGACCACTAATATAAAAAAGAGGGCACTTGCGATATATTTTGAGGAACCCGCAGGGAGTATCACTTTGACATTAGAAAAAACGTATTATACGTTCATCGGTACTATAATTATGGAGAAGTTGATCAAGCATTTTTTTTAATAGATCAATTGTTGTAAAATTATGACGGCACAAAGAAAAAAAGTTTTACGCTTTACACACCTAGGCTTTTAAGGTAATGTTTGTGTATGAGGGAACAATATGGATAAATGGTTTGCCGTTGTGAATCCACATGCAGGTATCAATAAATGCGGTAAGGAATGGTCGCATGTAGATGCATTATTACAAAAACATGCTGTGCCGTTTGATCATGTTTTTACCGAGAGGCGCGGCCATGCCATGGAATTGACACGTAAAGCGATTGCCGACGGATATGACAGAATAATCGCCATAGGCGGGGACGGTACTGCGCACGAAGTAGCCAACGGTATCATGACCTCCGGCTTAAAAGACCCGTCGTCGGTGACCATGTCGCTCATCGAGGTCGGTACCGGCAATGATTGGGGACGTACCATGCATATTCCGCGTGACATGGAAAAAGCCGTGGAAGCTATCGTTGCAGGTGTAACGCGCATTCAGGATGTCGGCACCGTCTCATATCAGAAAGAAACAACGGCCATGCAGCGGTTTTTTATCAATGTTGCCGGGCTTGGATATGATGCTTTTGTCGCAAATAAGACCAATATCATGAAAGACCATAATCACGGCGGGAAACTTGCCTATCTTTGGCAGCTTGTCTCCGGATTATTTCAATATAAGATAACACGCGCAAAGGTCACGGTAGACAATAAGGTCGTAGCCGATGAGCCTATGTTCTCCATGAGCGCAGGTATCGGACGATACAACGGGGGCGGCATGTGCCAGCTTCCCGAAGCAGAGCCGGATGACGGACTTCTGGATATGACATTCATTGCACAAATAGGAGTGGCCGGCGTTGTGAAGAACTTACCGGGCCTGTATGACGGTTCGTTCATCCATGATCCGCATGTCCGCATGGCGAAAGGAAAACACATTATGATAGAGACATCCCGCCCGATCTCGCTTGAAGCCGACGGCGAATCACTCGGTACCACAAAAGCTGAATTCGGGATAGTACCAAATGCGCTCAGAGTGGTGGTGTCGCCATGACAAAGGCAATGCTCGTTCTTACGGTGGCAACAATTCTGGTTGCTTCGTTGCTTTACGGTTTTGAAGAAGAAAAGATCATTGATATAGACGGGCGAAACGTATTTGTGCGTGTATCCGGAGCAAAGAAAAGCAATCCGTATGCATTCTTTTTACATTACGGCCCCGGAGGCAATTCATTCTATTTTGAAAAGATCGTCGGCCCAGAGATCGAGAAATATGTGAACATCATCTATGTCGATCTTTACGGGGCGGGGCGTTCGGGGCATAAGGACACGATGGCCGTGTATACAAAAAAAGGCCTTGAATCATTCACTGTCGACCGTTATATGAAAGATATACTGTATATCGCAGATTATGTCGGAGCCGAGAAATACGGCATTATAGCGCATGATTTCGGGGCATTCGTAGGTATGGAGTGCGTGAAGGCAGCTCCCGACAGAGTGTTGTGGTTCGTAGGCATCAATCCGCAGTTGGATTACAGGTCTAATATTCAATATCTCGCTGAAGAGATACACAAACAGTTCCAGTATATCGAGAAAAATGGCGACCCGTATGAAAGCGTTTTGATCGTCGATAAGTTGCAGATCATGGAAAAATTGCAAAAAGATGGGCTCACCGAGCCGGAACGTATGGAACGTTTTTACAGTTTGTTCAAATATGCACACAACCTGTATTTCTCAAAAGAGAAAGAGATATCCAAGCATCCGGTGGCGAAAAAGCTTATTAAACACGAACTATTTCAAACCACCATCGGTCAAATGGCACTTGTCGGGCTTATATATTCCGACCGTTATTATCTGAAAGACAATTTGCCGAAGTTGAAATTCCTGTACGGCAAACGAGTTCTGATAATTGAATCGGAAACGCCGTTCGTGGATCCCGGACAGTATGAACGCATTCGCCGCGAATTCCCGTGGGTGGGTATCACGGAAATTCCGAACGGTTATTTTTTCCCTATGATCGAGAACAAAGAAGCAACCATAAAAATATTGAAGGATTTT
>CAZIJP010000261.1:0-2623 GCA_964539615.1 uncultured bacterium | reverse complement strand
GTCCCATAATATATGTTATGTTGAGTTGTAATGCTATATATGGTATCTTCTGAATTGTGAATATGTGTGTGAATAGTAAGTTGTTCACGAAAATAAAAAAAGCTCCCTTTCGGGAGCTAAATAGTAATTGTATTAAAAGTATGATTACAGATAGGCTTTTAGGTTTTCCGCATTGATCTCGGAATATTCACAAAGCTTATCATAGGTGATCTTTGCAATTTCTCTCAGATCTTCTTTTGTCTTAGCTTCCATTCTAACCACAAGCACCGGCTGCGTATTTGAAGGACGGATAAGTGACCAGCCTGTATCAAATAAAATCCTAACTCCGTCTACATCAATGACATTGTAATTAGACTTAAAGTATTGGATTAACTTATCCATAACCCCGAACTTAACATCATCAGGGCAGTCTACTCGTAATTCCGGTGTTGATATGTAAGCCGGTATTTCCTCTGCAAGTTTTGATATGGTTGTTTCACTGTGCGCAAGTATTTCCAATATGCGTAATGCGCCATAAATAGCATCATCATATCCCGGATGGCGATCTCTGAAAAACATATGTCCCGATACTTCTCCGCCTAAAAGGGCGTTGTCTTCTTTCATTTTAGCTTTAAGAAGCGAGTGCCCTGCTTTCCACATCATCGGTTTTCCGCGAAGTTTTTCAATATATTCCACAAGCCCTTGACTTGATTTCACCTCAAAAACAACTTCCGCTCCCGGATTATTCTTTAAAACGTCTTTTGCATAGATACCCAGCAGTGTATCGCCAAATAGCAACCGCCCTTTTTCATTTACCACACCTATGCGGTCGACATCGCCGTCAAAGCCAATTCCGATGTCAGCGCCCTGCTCTACTACGGTCTCCATCAACACTTTTACATTTTTTTCTACTGTAGGATCAGCGGTATGATTGGGGAAATTACCATCGGGTTCCGAATACAGCTCGATCAACTCCACGCCGACAGACCGCAATACATCAGGGGCCACAAGACCTGCTGCACCGTTACCGGAATCTATTACAACTTTCAATCTACGCGGAATGCCTATGGTCTTGACTACCTGATCCTTATAATCGTTTATCACCGACATCGATGACATAGAACCACTGCCGTGAATAAAATCATTGTTTTTTATTAAGGTATACAGGGATGTTATCTCATCACCGTATAATGCATCGATACCGTCACACATTTTAAAACCGTTATATTCGGGCGGATTATGCGATGCGGTGATCATGATACCGCCGTCTTTTTTAAAGAACCAAATTGCGAAATAAAATACAGGTGTTGGTACCGTACCAACATCGATCACATTACAGCCTGTAGAAAGTATGCCCTTAACCAATGCTTTAAATATTCTCGGTCCGCTAAGACGTACATCTTTTCCGACAACTGCTTCTTTTTTACCTTTTCGTATCAGATAGGTGCCGAATGCTTTTCCGATGCTTTCAACAGCATCATCGTCCAGCTCTTCCTTTTCCAATCCGCGAATGTCATATTGTCTGAAAATTAAAGGGCTTACCATATTATCCTCCGGTCATTGTTATAAGGTGCCAAACATCCTGTCCCCGGCATCGCCCAAACCCGGAATAATATATTTATGTTCGTCTAAGCGTTCATCTACGGCAGCGGTAATGATCGGTACTTCAGGATATGCATGTTCGACAGCATAAATACCTTCAGGGGCTGAAATTATACTTATAACATTGATATCGTGATGACCTTCATAACGGAGAAACTCAATCGCGGACAGGATCGAACCGCCGGTAGCCAACATAGGATCGAGAATGATAACATACGGATTATTCAGCTTTGGAATATTGCTGTAATATTTTACCGCCTGTTTAGAATCATGATCGCGATAATAACCGAGTAGTCCTACATGTGCGAGCGGTATCATCTTAATTAGTCCGTCAAGCATACCTAACCCGGCTCGAAGGATCGGCACGATCAATATGTCGCGCTGAATCCGAAGCGTATCAACATCAGTTAAAGGTGTCGATACTTTAAAATGCTTGGTATCAATATTCTTCAATGCTTCATACGCCAATAATGATGTGATCTCCGCGGTGATGTCCCTGAAAACATGGAACGATGTCTCTTTATCCCTGAGATACGAAAGCTTGTGCGCTACGACCGGATGATTTACTACAGTATGCATTATAACAACTCCGCTGCTAATGAAGCAAGTGCGCTGCGCTCACTCTTCATCATGGTTATGTGACCATAGATCGATTGCCCTTTAAAACGGTCTACAAGGTATGTTAAACCGTTTGATGACGAATCCAGGTATGGATTATCGATCTGATATGGATCACCGGTTAAAATGATCTTACTGTTCTTCCCCACTCTGCTGACAATGGTCTTAACCTCATGCGGCGTAAGATTCTGCGCTTCATCAATAATGATGAATTCCGATGCTATGCTTCTGCCGCGAATATAGGTCATTGCTTCGAGTTCAATAATATCCGCATCTACGAAATAATTTATCTTCTTTTTCCCCATATCGATATTGTCGAGAAGGAAATTTAAATTATCAAAGATCGGTTCCATCCAGCTTTCAAGTTTCTCTTCTTTTGAACCGGGGAGATACCCGATATCACGGCCTACAGGAATAACCGGTC
>CAZIJP010000260.1:0-2631 GCA_964539615.1 uncultured bacterium | reverse complement strand
CCTTTTGATTTCCTGTGCGGATACGCGGACGCATTGGCGTATCTTGATTGCCTGAATCTCGCCATCGGCAATGAGCCGATAAACGGTGGGTTTGGATATGGAAAAATAGACGGCCACCTCGTCGATTCGGTAATATTGCTTTAAAGCTACGGTATTGTTATGTGTTTTGCTCACTTCCACAGATATTTCCTTTGCCGCTCCAGATCCATTTTCAGGAGTTTTAACCTATTGCCCATTTTTGCCGTCTAAAATCGTTTTTAAGCGACTTTTGTCTTTTACCCTGCCCTTACCCCTACCCAAAATTTTTTATCCGGTTTTCATCGGACGAACGGCACAAAATTTCTCAAATCTCTCGGACGAAACCCCACTTTGAAAACGGGACTGAACCCTCTCGATCGCCGGTCAGGTTTTTTCATCAAAATTTTTCTTCATCAACTCCCGGCGATTTTCCCGATCTCCATCTGTAATTTCCTGCTTTGCCGGGTGCTTTTTTAGCCATAGCTGACGTTGCGGCTTTTCCTCCCTATCCGGATCAAGCCCCTGCATGCCTGTTTTGATGATACAATTCCTGTTGAGCATCTCCAGGGTGAAGTAGCCTTCGGCCTTCACTTTGACGAGTTTTCGCTGTGCCTGCACCCAGAGCAGGTTTTTGTGACTGCGATCACGGCAGATTTCCTCTCCGACATACCAGATACCGGCGCTATTTGGATCTAAGGGGCAAAAGATCGCTTCGCATACTTCATACGTTTTGCATTTTTCCCTTTCCGACTTGGCCCTTTTTTTGGGCCGGTAAGGACAGGTTGCGCATTGAGGGTGCATTATAATCCTCCGGCACAGGATAGCTCTGAACAATCAAAGCTATGTGCTTCTTCGATGATGATGGTTGTCTGGGGCACTGTTCCGTGCTGGAACAGGAATTTCCAGCCGGCAAGATATTTGGGGATGTCGTCGGGAATAAACAAGCCCTTAACGGCATCGCCGATCAACTTGCTTCCTGTGGCCAGATAGTTGTCCAGATCGCGCTGCTTGTGGTCGGGGAAGGTAAAGATCAGTGTGATGATGACTTGCTGATACACCGGCCTTTTCAGCTTGAGCCAGGCTATGAAAAGGTAATCATTCCAAACCTTCTTTTCATTTCGCTGCTCTCTCCAGTGCATCCGGCTGAATTTGTTCAAGGACGGCGGCAGCAGGGGCAGATCGATAATTGATTTACCTTCCATCTCTGAACACCTCCCCGGATTCCACATTTTTCCAGCCGCCGGGAACACGCTCGTATGTCCCCATGGGCGCGTGGCCATCGCGCAGATCCTGCGTTTGGATATGTTTTTGTTCCCGGGCTGCCTCATTTCTGGCAGTCAAAAAGGCGGAAACCGTCAGCGCGGCGGTGAATATGACAATCGCGATAATGATCGCGCCGGTCAAAGCAACCAGTATGTGCCTGGTTACGTCTTCCCCTTCTTTGATCGGCCTGAAAAGTATGAACATGGTTTGTCCTCCCCTCATTTTTTATCAGCCACCCCTTTGAAACTTCCGGTAGCTGTGCCAGTCAAACCGGTAAATCTTGGAGTCGCCTTCATAGAGACGGTCAATGATTTTGTCGCCCAGATAGGTTTCCAGTGATTTCAAATCCATCACGTTGGTCGTCAGGATGACCGGCAGCATCGCCTCATAGCGCTGATCCAGAATGTCGTAGATGATCATGCGCTCCGTGTCCGTGCCGAACTGGACGCCGATTTCGTCGATAATCAGCAGATCGCAATCAACCATGTTGGTGATGATCCGGCTGTGGGTTTCCTCGTTATGTCGATGGCCGAAAGTGTCTTTGATTTCCCTGAGCATTGTGGGCATTTTGACGAACATTCCGGTGAATCCGGCACGGATGATATGGTTGAGAATGCCTGCGCAAAGATGACCTTTGCCGGTGCCGACGGTGCCCATGAACAGCAGGCATGTTCCCGATTTTCTGTGTACGGAAAAGAAAAGCGCGTATTGATTGATTTCCTGATGGATGCGGTTTTGCCTTTCTTTTTCCCTGGCCGATCCATAGTGAACAAACGTATCGAGTGTCTTTTGGGAATAACGTTCGCCCAGACCGCTGCTTTTCAGGCGGCGTTCAATAAGCTGCTGATCGCGCTCGGCGCTTTCCCGGATTTCTTCGCAGACACGGCAGGGGATTTCCGCCCAGTGGGGATTTTTCCCGATATGGTTCAGATAGGTGACGTTGTCCATGAAGGCAAACTGAATACTGTTGCCGCAATTCGGGCATGTTTTTTCCGGTTTAATCCCAGATGCCCCCGCGCATCGAGACCGGAATGTCGGAAAAGGGTTCAATTCCCGAAGGTTTTGCATTGCCATGTTTTTGTCCTTTCTGGTTCATTTTTCTGGTCAGTGTGTCCCATTTCTCCCGCAACTTCTTGCCGCTCAGGATGTTTGGCCCCCAGAAGTCGTCGTGTGTGGCAAAAAAAATGACTTCCTCGACAGTTGAGGGTTCCTGTTGATCAATGCCGATGAGCTTTTCGATGTCTCTGGCCCAGCCGGTGATGGTCTTTTCCCTGGCCGTGTTGTTCTGGGCGGCCAGACGTGATTTTGAGTTTTGTGTGATGATTTCCGAATAGAGCAGTTCGGCCAGCC
>CAZIJP010000259.1:0-2631 GCA_964539615.1 uncultured bacterium | reverse complement strand
GAAACACTCAGCGAAGGGTATACCGGTGAGAATCGAATGGTTTCTCACGATCCCGAAGTGGTAGAAGCGGAAAAAAGAAAGATCCTCCGTTATTGCGATACAGCATCGAATTACGGCGATACGGAGATTGATAACTGCCCGAAATTCACATTCATTGCAATGAACGATGATGAAAAAGTAGGCATGATCATGTTCACGTTTCGCGATTATACAGCGCCCGGGTTTCAGCCGTTCGGGATTTTTGACAAACTTGATTTGAGTATCTTTCCCGAAGACGGGAGATTCTGTGAAATCTTCAATCTTTGGGTTGATCCGCGATATCGGCGAAAAGGCGTAGCGACGTTATTAAAACGTCATGCGGAAAAAGTTTCACGTGAACACGGTTATTCTATGATATATACCCATACCGAGGTTAAAAATTCGCATGTCGTTCAGCTGAATCTGAATCTCGGGTACCGGATCATTCGCACCGGCCCGTTGTGGGATGTGGTTGAGCGCGTAAGCATGATAAAGTATCTGTAATTGTTCAATCAGAATAATTCATTTCAAATTGTAATTTTGAAAACGAATGTGTAAGAAAATCTTATCGTGCTTTTTGCCTTGACACAAAAAGCACCAAAAAAGTCAAGGCTGTAAAAGATCTTAAAAATGTATGGAATTTTCACAAAGAACGGACTGATATGGAATCCGCCCCTACGGAATTTCTTTACGCTGATTATTTCATGTCGGGATAACATGTTTTTAAAACTTTATATCCCTATAGATTTATGCTAATATTGCGTAACTTATGAACGAAAAAAAAGCATCAATCCGCAATATCGCCATATTCGCACACGTTGATGCGGGCAAAACCACGATCACCGAACAACTGCTCTATTCAAGCGGCGCTATTGCCGCACCCGGGCGGGTGGATCACGGCAACACCGTGTCCGACGATATGGACATTGAAAAGGAGCGTGGCATTTCCGTACAAGCGGCTACCGTTTCGTTTACATACAACGATATTACCATCAATCTTATCGACACGCCGGGACATGCCGATTTTTCCGCTCAGGCTGAAAGCGCACTGAATTGTGTGGATGGCGCCGTGCTAGTTATCTCTGCCGTAAAGGGCGTGCAGCCGCAGACCAAGGTCTTATGGCGTGCATTGCGAATGCTTGAAATTCCTAATGTGTTTTTCATCAATAAGACTGATCGTATCAATTCAAATACAATAAACGTTCTTGCGGAAATACATCGCGAATTGACGCAGGATTGTGTGCCATATGAATCGTTAGAAAATGAATGCTCTTCCGATGTGCGTGTCACTTCGGTTGATTTTTCGAAAGAAGCATTTACCGGCGAAACGGAACGAATTCTTGTAGAAGCCGTTGCGGAAAAAGATGAGATCCTATTTGACGCGATGTGCGCCGATTACACGGTTACGACTGAAGCCGTTCATGCAGCGTTGAAACGAACGTTCGAGCGATGCGCGGTTTTTCCTGTTTTGTTCGGGTCAGCAATGACCGGCGCGGGCATACTGGAGTTGTTGGATTTTATCGCAAGGTTTATGCCGTCACCGTTGACCGATCCCGATGTACCGTTTTCGGCGATTGTGTATAAAGTTGATCATCATTCGAAATACGGAAAAATGGCAAGTATTAAAGTTCTTGGCGGGACGCTCACGGTAATGGATGTCATTACAAACGGGCGAACCGACCAATCAGAAAAGATCACTCGCATTCGTAAAAAAACACCGAAAGGCTTGCTTGAGATCACATCATTGCAAGCCGGTGACGTCGGGATGGTCTCTGGACTGAAAAACGTTATTGCCGGCGATAGATTGGGTGATGGCGCGGAGTACGGGCAACCGTTTACCTTTGCCGTGCCGGTGTTGTCGGTGCGTGTCTCGGTGGTAAACAAAGCACAACATCAGGTGCTGGTGCAGGCGCTCAACGAATTGACGAGCGAAGATCCGCATTTGTCGTTCCGCTATGTTCGCGAGACCAACGAACTGAACGTATCGGTGATGGGGAAAATGCAGATAGAAATTCTCAGCGACATACTTTTGAAACGATTCGGTATTGGGGCGGAATTCGCGCCGCCTGCCGTTATTTATAAAGAGACACCGCTACAGGAAGCGTTAGGATATGTTGAATATACCATGCCCAAGCCGTGCTGGGCAGTGATGCGGTTCCGTATCCTACCCGGCAAGCGGGGGAGCGGCGTTGCTTATTCATCCAAGGTTCGCACATCCGATATTGCCCAGAAATATCAAAACGAGGTGGAACGGGCGATCCCCTACGTGCTGAAGCAGGGGCTTCATGGCTGGGAAGTGACCGACATTGTTATTGAACTCATTGACGGTGAAGATCACGAGATGCATTCGCGTCCGTCGGATTTTACAATTGCGACGCATATGGGCATAATGGTCGGGTTGAAGAATGCAGGCACGACATTGCTGGAACCGATGTGGGCGTTTGAAATATCTGCGCCGGAAGAGTTTGCGGGCAAGATCCTTTATGATCTCACGCAGATGCGCGGGGAGTTTGAGAACCCTGAAACGGCACACGGTTACACCACGATCAAAGGCACGGTGCCGGTAGCGGCGGCGATGGATTACGCCGTTAAACTTACATCAGCAACGGGCGG
>CAZIJP010000258.1:1251-2639 GCA_964539615.1 uncultured bacterium | reverse complement strand
GTTCTCGGTGATGTGTATTACAAACAAGGCGCTTGGGGCTTGGCAAAATCAGCATACTTAAAGATCGTGAGCGATCCGAGTTATAATTATGCCGCAAGCAGAATTGACATCTGCGATAAAAGATTACGCGGAGAATGGGACTGATCAAGACAATATAGTAAGCCTCACATTGATTTATAGATCAGATTTGAGATGATCCGGGCAGGATTGATTTTTCCTGTCCGGATTTTTTTATATCGATTGCAGGATCAAATTATATTAAGCGAGTAGTAGTGTGATATTCAAGTTCATAGTAGTCGAGATATATACAATGTGATCGATGATTTAAAAAGGTACGTTATTTTTCAACGGTATCAATTCATTCGTCTTCTGAGAATATTAGTATTAACAAATTGAAATTTCGGTATAATACTGATATACTAATAAAAGAGATACCTATGAAGAATTAAACAAGGGAGGATGAGGAATATGAAAAAAGCTCTGTATTTAACAATGATAGTATTTGGAGTGTTTTTCTTTGCAGGTTGCGGACCTGCAGAAGATAATACTTTTTCAGATGTCGAAACAATCGAAACAACTCCTCAGTATATTATTGAATATAACAAAGCATTCAACCTGCATGCTCAAAAGGATTATACCAATGCAGTATTTTCTTATGAACAGGTCATTAAGATCATTGATGTTTTAAAACCGGAGAAAAAGAATACCGATGACGTGAAAAATATCTATATGAAATCGATCATGGGTGCTGCATTGTGTTACGGGAATAACAACAATATTGATCGATCAAAAGAATACTTCAATAAATACCAACAGCTATATCCAAACGATATGGAAGGATATTTGAAATTTGGAAGTATTCTTGAAAAAAACAGTCTGAAGGAAGAGGCCTATGCTCAATATACAAAAGCTATGGCGCTTGATCCCAAAAATGCGACCGTTGAATTTGCATTGGCGAAAATGCATAAGGAGGACGGAAAGATCGATGAAGCGATAAAGTTCTTTGAGAAAGGTCTTGAAAAAGATCCGGGCTTCCAGGATGGCAACGGATGGTTCATGCTTGGCGATACTTATCGGGAAAAAGGCGACTATGATAATCAGGTAAAAGCATATGAAAAAATGGTCAACCTTCGTCCGTCCGATTGGCAGGGATATTATTATCTTGCCCAGGCATATCTGACCAAAGGCGCTAAGTATGACAACAAAAATAAAGACTGGCAAAAAGTCCGGTATGAATATTATCTTAAATCAGTCGATACCTTTAAAAAAGGCATGGCCTTGAAAGCCGATTCCGACAGTTTGATGCGCGGTATCGCCGGCGCTTATCAGAACCTTGCTGAAATGTCTAAGGGAACTGAGAAGACAAAATACTATAATGAAAGCGTAAA
>CAZIJP010000258.1:0-1151 GCA_964539615.1 uncultured bacterium | reverse complement strand
ATGATAACGTTTGATTTTTCAAATATTTTAGAAAAAAATATCGGACAGGAGCATGGGCTTCCGTCTGGGTTTCCTGCGCTTTACAGCGAAATCATCCGTAAAGGATATGGAAGAATAGAAAATGGCCGCGGGCATGCGCCATATGATTTTATGGAATTACCGTATCAATCGTGTGCCACTATCCTTGAATTTAAAGAAAAACTAGCAAGATATAACAATTTTGTTGTTGTCGGTATCGGCGGGTCTGCTCTTGGGGCATACTCATTGTTTAAATCGTTAAAACATTATTATCATAATTTGATGTCTGATAAAAGGATATTTTTCTGCGATAACTCAGATCCGCGTACTTTGGCTGATATTTTCGATGTTGTTGAGCTTAAAACGACCGTTTTTAATGTTATCACAAAATCAGGAAGCACAGCTGAGACCATGTCTGCTTTATCGGAAATAGCGGATGTGCTCGAACGTAACGGATTGTCGCTCAACGAACATTTGATCGCTACGACCGATCCTGAAAAGGGGGACCTGTGCGCCATCGCCGCTCGGTTTGATATACCAACGTTAGAGATATCATCCGGTGTCGGTGGAAGATATTCAGTGTTTACCTCTGTCGGGTTGCTCCCCGCGTTGTTTCTCGACATAGATATTAAAGCGTTATTGGACGGCGCAAAAGAAGTTGATTCGATGTGGAGAAGAATGCCTACAGAAGAGAACCCGATCGCTTTAAGCGCACTTGTTAATTATATTTATGATACAGAGAAAGACCATACGATACTTGCCATGATGTGCTATAAAGATGGCTTGTTCGGTGTTGGACAGTGGTATCAGCAATTATGGGCGGAAAGCCTTGGCAAACAGTTCAATAATGAAAAAGAAGATGTGTATAGCGGTAGCATGCCGGTTGTTTTACGCGGAGCGTCAGACCAGCACTCGGTACTGCAATTGTTCATGGAAGGCCCTCACGATAAATTGACCGTATTTCTTGATGCCGACGATGTCGGGCGCGATATCAAGTTTCAGACAACCATACTTGGCGATTATAAAAGCATTTCCTATTTTAACGGAAAGACAGCAAAAGACCTTATTCAAGCTGAACTGAAAGGTGTTCGTTACGCTTTGGCAATGGCGAACCGACCGAATTACACGATCAC
>CAZIJP010000257.1:0-2715 GCA_964539615.1 uncultured bacterium | reverse complement strand
AGATATTGACACTTGAGCTATTTTTTGTTTTAATGTAGGCGTTCAATCAAGAACAACAAACAACCAAACCAAATGAGAAAAATTGCAATATATGTAGAGGGTGGAATCATCCAAGGTATTCGTTCCAATATCGGAGAGGACTTGGATATTGAGATTGTCGATTGCGACAATGAACCAGACGAAGCAGAAGATCGTTGGGAAGAAATTCAAACTGAACTTAACTTTGGCAATTACTAAAATGAAAACAGACCAAATCGAGCAAATCATTGACATCCTTCGGGGAAGGGGAGAGAGTCCAGAATATATCATCTCATACATGAGAGATATTATTAGAGGTCTTCAAGTAGTATCCCCAAAACCAGTAGAAGGTTATCTCAATGTAACAATCCACAACATGACACCATTAAAAACCAAATGAAATTTGATACCATAGAATTGGCTATATTATCGGTGATGGCATTCACATTTGGATGCTTAATAACCTTGTTGAGCGTTCAAATTATTGTAACAACTCCACTACGAAAAGAAGCAATCGAAAAGGGATATGCCTCTTGGGAAGTGATAGATCAATCAACAGGAAAAACTCAATTTAAATTCAAATGAAAATGTCAATCGACATAGAAGAAACAGAAGCATACGAAATTGGATTTAGGCATGGCTTGAAAGAGGGAGTTGATATGAATCCTTTCAAAAAAGATTTTGAAAGATATTGCTATCGTAGGGGTTATGATGCAGGAGTTACCCAATATTGTTACGAAAATCATCCAGAAGATGAAAACGCATAAAAAAGTTCTTGACCTTATTGGGAATTTATGACAGAATACACGCTCAACAATCAACCATAGAAAAACCAAATGGAAAATAACGCATTAGCAGAAATCGTAGGATTGCTCTCACAGGCAATCGACATCATTCGCAATCATGGAGCAGAAGATGATGCGAACTATATCGAAACCCAAATGGAAAATACAATCCAGCACTACAAATTAGAAAAAGAACAGAATAGTTAATATGAAATTTTACGGAGACAAAGGACACAACCCTAAAGTTGTAGAAAAATTCAATCGAATTGCAAAAAGATTCGATGTAACCGAACTTCCAGACCTTTTAGAGTCTTGGATGGACGATACTGATATTCACGATTTCGCAACTCATCTGGAAGAAAGATTCTATTCCAATTTCAATGAGTATGTGATCGAATACAATATCCGTTCTCTCTGTGGAACGAAAGCATATTCAGCAGTCATCATCGACAAGAAAGAATTTGGATCAGACTTTGAGGATATGCTTTCCTACACAACCCATGAGGTGAAAGAAGATGGTTCTGTCTATTATCTGGAACAAGATTTAGAAGGACGACGAGCAGATAAGGGAAATCAAGGAGTGTTCTATGATCGGGCATGGGTTCGATCACCAAAGGAAGGAAAAGAATTTCTTCGTTACCTTGAAGCAAATCTGTGAAAAAAGTTCTTGACCTTATAGGAAATTTCTGACAGAATACACGCTCAACAATCAACCAAACCAAATGAAAATACCAAAAACACCAGTAGAAGTAGTAGAACTCATTGGGATTTTGTCCCAAGCAATCGACATTCTTCGCAACCATGATGCGGATGAGGATGCAGACTATCTTAACAATCAAATGGAAGAAGTAATCAAGAAAATCAAATCCAAATGAAAGCACAACAACTACTTGAATTTTTACAAGAATTATCTGTCAATCACGACCTCAACACCATTGATGTTAATTATAGATATGATTACGATAGTGATGTAACAAGCGTAGATGAAATCCATGAGGATTTGTTTGATGAATCAAACGAAAAATTAACAAGCATTTGCATCATAGGAGATACCTATGATTATGATGCGGAATACAACAAATAATTAAACCAAATGAAAAATAACTTAACAGATGACTTAACATTTGACGAGATATTGATAGTTTTTGAATCAGCTTGGTTTTCATTTCGACATAAGTATAACGAACTTGCTGAATATCTTGATCTTTCAGATGATGAACTTCAACCTATAAAACAAAAATTGGATTCTCTTTTGGGAGAGTAACTATTAAAAATAATATGAGAAAAGTATATCTTGAAGTAAAAACAAAACTTATTTTAAATCTGGAAGAGGGGGTTGATATATCGGATGTAATAGATGAAATGGAATATGGTTTTGAACCACAACCAGAACACGGAGAACTTTTAGATTCTGAAATTTTAGAATACGATGTTAAGGATTCTAAATAAAAAAAAATATCATTGACAACCTCGAAAGAAAAATATAGTATAGCCAGCGTTCAATAGAACAAAACCAAACAAACCTAAACAAAAAATAATATGCCAAACCATTGCAACAACCAACTCACACTCGCAAGCGGAGAAGACCTTTTGAGTGTATTGAATCCATACTTGACACATAAGGGAGAAGACATTATCGGATACCAAGAATACGACTTCGATTTCAACAAGATCATTCCAGAACCAAAACCAGAAGTAGAAGATTGGTATGGATGGAGATTAGAAAATTGGGGAACAAAGTGGACAGGATATGATGGTCGATTCAACGAAGATCATACCACATTCACCTTTAATACAGCATGGAATCCTCCACTTCCGATCATCAAGAAACTTGCAGAAATTACTGGACAGACTTTCATTCTTGGATACATTGAGGAAGGAATGTTCTTCTGTGGAAAATATACAGCAGGAC
>CAZIJP010000256.1:0-2718 GCA_964539615.1 uncultured bacterium | reverse complement strand
TTGCCATTTTTATTCTCCTTTATAGAATTTCATAATTCACACCGACTGTGTTCTTCACAACGGTTGTGATGATTTGATTGCTACCCTTAGTTAGCATTTTGATTTTGTCTTGGTCTAATGATTCAAGGCGGTCAATGAGTATCACGCTGTCGCCAATACCATAATGTGCTTTAAGTCTTGTGATGAACTCAACGATTCTTACCTCTTGCATTGATGTTGATACGCCATTCGCTAATGCTGGAACAAGTCGGTCTGCACCATCACGCACATACATTTCGCATACGCTTGTTTTATAGGTTGCACCGCCATCGCTTGCGTTAGGTTCATACAGTTTGAAATATACATCGTTACCAAATTTAACCTCAATACGTCTTTCAAGTTCTTTGAACGTTGCGATTAAAAGTTCCTTAGATAGTGCGTATAGTTCCTTAGTCTTAGTGAGTTCATCAACCAAGTTTTGATGTTGATTTCTCTTTGGTGCAAGCGAGTTAAGGTTAGCTTGCTGAACACGTTTCTTATCGAGTATGATTTCGAGTGGTAAGCGTTGGTTTTTAAGTTCTTGAATTTCACTTTCAACATTTGCAACCGCTTGGCTGATGTTCGTTAAAACCTCATTCTTTTGCGTTTTAAGGCGTTCTACTTGTTCCTTGACACTTAATACCTCTTTAGTATCAAGATTTAACGTTGGCGTAGCCTTGGCGTTAGATTCGCTTAATGTTCTTCTTAAGTCAATCAATTCCTTTTCTACGGTGTTACGGTTTGTGAGTGATGTCGTGTGTTCATCGGTCTTAGTGTTGACCTTGCCTTGTTGCTTAGTGATGTTAAGTTCGATGTCAGATAGTTCAATTTTGAGTTCATCATAACGAGATTTGAGCGGTTGAACCTTGTCAGCAATTTTACGCTTTTCAGAATCAATGTATTGCTTGCGGATTGCTTTATGCTCTGGCGTTTCGCTAATGTCGATAGATTGATTACAATGAGGACACGTTACGAACGCTTGAGATGTTTCTTGTTCACTACCTATCGCCTTGTATTCCTTAGACAACCCCTCAACTTGACTTTGAATACCGTTGATTGCTTCTTGCTTGCTTGACTTGCTGTTTAACCATGATTGTAATTTGATTTTCTCGCTTGACAATTCGGTTTCAGCCGTTCTTACCTTACCAACCGCTTGTGTGTATGCGTCCTCTTTATTTCTTACTTGATTTTCTAAGTCGGTGTTGCGAGATTTGTTTAGATCAGTTTGATATTGCTCACGAATATCACGTTCAAGTTCCAATCGCTTGTTGTTGAGTTGTGAGATTTCAAGGTCAATTTTATCGGTTGCACCGCTTGATACGGATTGTTTCTTAACCTCAAGTGCTACGATTTTCTTGTTGAGTTCATCAAGGTCTTTTTGTGCGTTAGCAATTTCAACATCATCAATTTTCTCGTTAGCTTGCTTTTCAAGTTCTTCGATAACACCTTTTGATTTTGCTACTCGAACCTCAAGCCCAAATTCCTTGTCTTGAATGGAATAGCGTAAGTCATCACGAACCTTGTTGATGTCGTATCGAACCTCACCATTCTTATCGGTGCTTCTCGTGCTGTTGAGCAACGGTATGAGGCTTCCGTATGTTTCTTTTTGTGCGTTGGCGTAGTCATACGCACTCACATCGCCTACAATATCAATAATCAATGCTCTCATGGTTGCGTTGTCTAAACCCCTAATACCGATTGTCGTTAGCATGAGATACGCTATGTTGATACCCTTTAATAGTGAGTTAGAATTGAAACGATTGTTGAGGTCTGTAAGCCCTAATTGTTCGTTGATGAACGCATAACCATCGCTCACTCTTGTTAAAGGTTTGCCACCGTTTACAATGAATTTCGTTACAGCGTCTTTAGGTATCATTTCGCCTGTTTCAGCGTTCTTGAAATAAGGTCTTGAGTATTGCTTCTCAACCGATTGACCGTCAGCAAACGTTGCCTTAACCGATACAACCGTTCCATACTCAACATTGTCAGGAACGAGGTTTGCCATGTTGTCCTTTGCTGTGCCATCAAACAAAACCCCAGCGAGCAACCACAAGATTGCGGTGATCCGATTTGTCTTGCCTGTTTCATTCTTGCCTGTGATAGCCACGCTCTTACCACCTTGAAAGTCGATAACCTCATGCGTGATGTTTCTAAAGTTCTGAATTTCTACTTCAATAATTTTCTTTGCCATTGTTTCCTTTTAGTCCTCCTTGTTTTTTCTTTAATCTTAGATAGTCCCCAACCACCATAATAACGCCATGCCTGATACGATAATAGTTAGTCCGATGAAAATGTAAGGTGTGCGGTTATTGTATGTGCGTTTCATTTCTTAACCTTATATTTGTTAATAATTGCTTCATCAATTCTATACCAGAACGCATATAGTGTTACTAAAATTATGACTGGTAAAAATACAATAACATTTAATATTCTTAATATTGTTTTCATTCCCTACTCCTCTTTTCTCCACCACTAAATGTCTAATTTATTCTGATGGTGCTTTTTAATTTCTACTGTTGCAATGGTGTCGTTATGATTCCCACCGTGAGCAACCATAAGTATCTCTATAATCTCCATGTGATTATTCATTCCTATACCGTTACTTTGCCAACCAAACGATATACATATGCCACCTGGCTTTAATACTCTCGCTATTTGTTCCTTGAATTGAGTCCAATATGAAGCCTGTGTATCTTCCAT
>CAZIJP010000255.1:0-2751 GCA_964539615.1 uncultured bacterium | reverse complement strand
ATCCTATCTATTAGGCGATCCACATATAATCTTCGCGCTTATCAAATGTAGCGTGTTGTTTTAGAATACATTTATTCGCTTTGAATCCAGATACTGTTTCGCTAATTGGTTTAGATACAATACATTCAATTGGAAAATCGTGCTTGGAATATTCTTCCATAGCTTTCGCTCTACCTGTTTTATATTCTTCACTTGATCTTTTACCTTGTTCTACTGGATAAAACCTCGCATCACTATACCACCAATCTGGTAAACAATCACTCTTTAAATACTCTGGATGTTTGTGGGGATTGTATGTGATGCTTGTAAAGTTTCCTTTTGACAACTTTTGATTTAAAATATCGTCTGAGAAATCATAATCAACAACAATACCCTCAACATAAACATTTGGAGTTTTTGCACCACCACCTTCTTTTCTTTGCTTTGCATTAACATCCTTGTGATCTATAATTCCAATACAATTTGAAATCTCTATGTTTTTCACCATTCCAATTTTTCTTTTTTTGATGAAAACACTCCACTCCATGAATGTATCGTCGTTTGGGTTAGCACCAGCATTTGGGTGAAGTGTGACTTCCATCCCTCTTATATCTTTAACATTGAACTTCTCCAAGTCCATGTATGCTTCCCATATCAAAACAGAATCATTATCAAACATATAATTATTTATAATAGTTTCGTTTAACTATTATAAAATCCTACCCAATAGAGCCGCGCTTAATCTAAGGGAGCATTTGGTCTATCTTTAAAATATGCAGCCATTGATTTAGTTCTATTGGCCAACATATCCATATATCTTTCAATATTATAGATCACTTCCTCATCTTCAATTGGCCCAACTATTATATCATTAGGACGAATATCCAACCCACCCCTGTATGAACCCTCTTCACCTTCAGGATTAAATATACTATATTTAATTCCTCTCCTCACATCAATATCACTTGTTGCTGGAGCTATCTCCTTTTGACCCATATCCCTTTGCTCATCTTCAACATATATTTGACCAGAAGATAAATCGGCAATTTTATATAGTCTTGGATTGTAACCATCTTGTTTTGAATGAATATACCAAGAACCTTCTTTTAAATTTTCATTTTCAATGGCATCATAAAAATTTTGTCTTGGTAAAGAATAAACTTCCTCACCCAATGCTTTTTTCAAAGGAGAACTGAAATCCGCACCTTTGAACTCGAAACCATCATGGTGATCTTCTTTTAAGAATCCTCCATTTAAAATTTGTTCGTATGCTTTTTCTAAAAGAATTGTGTCGTTTGATTTCATTTTAAATATTTATGTTGAATATTCTGATTTTTGCTCTAATATAAAATGATATGTATGTCTTGTCAAAACATTTTGAAAATCCAGAGCAAGAGATTATTTGCCCATTAACATTGGAGTCCTATGTATATGTTGAAGTGAGTGAAGATAAACCATTGGAAGAAAAGTATAAAGAAGGAGCATTGGAAACTTTACCGAGAAGGTTTTATCAATTACCTGTTGCTCTTTTCAACAAAGGCGGCGGTAGAATAGAAGTAACTATGAAAAAACCCTACGACTACTGAATTATTTTTTTGAATCTCCTTTTTTCCAAGAAATTCTTTTCGATCCTTTTTTCAATCTTTTTCTCGAATTACACATAGCTTTAGTCGGTCTGCAAGCTGGATAGCCTTTTCTCTTTTCACCCTTTTGTCTTCCGCAAGGTTTTCCTGTTCTACAATCTAACCATCCAGTTCCCTTATTTCTCGAAAACCAACCATGTAATCCTTGTTTCTTTTCCTTCTCGAAACCTTCCATCAACATTTCAAATGTTTCGTTGAATGTTTTCATTTTTTCTTTTTCCAAATCTTTCCCTTGCGACACCTTACTACGGAACCGCTTTTGTAGGCACTGCTCTTCTTACCATAAACTTGATCGGCTTTTTTTAAACACCTATCCCTTTTAACCTTCTCTTCTGAAATAATTGAATTGACAAATGAATCGAAGTCTTTTAACATAAAACTATTTATATTAAACTTGTTCAATTAAGCCGCGCAACCTGTTTATCTCTTTGGGAGAAGCTCAAATGCTTTCATTTGTTCAATGAAAGAATCTGGAACATATATAACCAAGTCCTCACCCCTGTTGTAAAAAACACATCTACCTTCTTCATCACTTATTGTTGATTGAAGTGCGTCTTTTGTTTCTTTGACTGGTTGTTTATTATCTTTATAGAAAAACTCATTATCGTTTGTCTTTGTGAAATTGCACATTTTTTCCAATTCAACCATCAAATTATATCTTGGAATCATTCTAAAACCTACATCGTCTAATTTTTTAAGTGCAATATAATTAGCCTTACCATAGAGCCATCCTATACCAGAACTTACATTTCTAAGTTCAATTAGTATTCTGTCACTCGTTCCCTTTAAAAGCTTCTTACCTTTTACTTCCACATAATTACAAGATTTTTGATTTCTCGCATTCTCTGGTCTATCAGCCCATGCCTTGTCACGATTTCTTTTAAAAACTCTAAAATCAAATTTATCAAACATATCTTCTTGTTTTGTAGATTGTTGACAAACAAGTTTATTTTGTTCGCAAATTTTTACAAATTCCGCTTCAGTTGCCAATCCAACCTCTAAATCTCTTTCTGGATTACTTGATCTAATGCCAACATGGGCTTCCATTAGTGTATTGAAAAGTTTATCGAAATTTTGCATTTGTTAATTATTTATGTTCATCCAATAAAAAATCCTATCTATTGGAAAA
>CAZIJP010000254.1:0-2761 GCA_964539615.1 uncultured bacterium | reverse complement strand
TTTTACCTGAAGGTCCTGCTGAGCGATCTCCTTATACTCGGGCGATGTTTTGCTATTCATTGCCGAGATATTTGGTCGCGTCCTGGAACGCTACGATCTTATATTTTTTCAGATCGGCGATAGTATTCACGACAACATTTTTCGATTTTAACGAGATGGCCACATTCTGATAGGCGATATGTGAGTCGGAATAGAATGCGGTGATGCCGGAGCTTTCGTTAATGGTCAATGCACAATCGACCGTCTTATCTTTCATGGTGATCGGTACTCGGGCAAACGGTAAAAACTCAAGCTTGATCGTATGACCTGACGCAGCAAGCGCTTCTTTTAAAATATCAACTTCAAGACCGCTTTTGGTGTTTTCAATGATATACGGAGGCAAAGCCAGGCCCACCGCTACTTTCAATTCTTTAGCAGTTAGGGTAACAACGACCGCACACAGAACGACAGCAACTAGTAATAATCCCTTTTTCATATGTTCCTCCTCCTTATAGTATCGTTTACCTTACGCCTGTTTTTTAATTAAGTCAATATTTTTTGCTTTTTACTTATGCAACGTGCTATACTGAGGCTGAACAGGAAGGAGAATAGTATGGCAAAATTTTTATTACTGATGCGCGGGGACCAGACCGGATTTATGGCTATGCCGAAAGAGGAAAAAAAAGCAGTGATTCAGGAGCATATAGATTACAGCGAAAAACTTGAAGCTATGGACAAAATTGTCGGTGGCGGCGGATTGAACAGCTTTTCAGTGCTTTTGAACAAAAACGGGAACAACATCGATCAAAAGAACTATCCGTTCAAAGGAACTAAATACCAGCTGTCCGGCTTTTATATTATTGAAGCCGCTGATCTCAATGAGGCCCTGGAACTTGCAAAAACATGTCCTGCGCTGGCTCACGGAGAATCGGTAGAAGTTGCGGAGATGGGACACTGATCTTTTTTCCATTTTCATAAAATCGAATTGCCGACGATCTTGACGATAGCATATTAACACTATTGCACCATTTATGATCAAGAACGGACACAGGTCTGCGTGAATTACATGGTCAGACACATAGGTCTGTCCGTACAACTTCGTTTTGGGGCGAGTTTGCTATTTGTTGAGGTGTGCCTACCATTCGTTAGGGCGAACCTGATATTAGTTGATGCGAACCTGCCATTCGTTAGGGTGAACCGATATTAGTTGGGGCGAACCTGCGTGTTCGCCCCAATCCTCTTTAATGATCTCCTTAATTTCCTTCATCACCGGAATGCTCCAGACTCCATTTGAGCGGATTATTCCGGATATACTCACGAATATTCTCAAGCGCTTTTTCATTGCGGATGATATGGTCATGATATTCCGGAGACCATAATCTTTTTGGAAAAGGAGGCCAATTAGTTTTTTTTACATTTCGTATATACTCATTTGTTGTCATTGTTTTAAACCATTGCAATATTCTTGGTATAGAAGGATCCAAACAAGTATTTTTTTCTAACGAACCGACACACAGGTCGGTTCGGCCTTTTGAACTATTCGCCTCTTCTTCAAGAGAAAGCGGACCTATGTGTCCGCGATCTTGTAGGTCTTTCTCCAACGAACCGACACACAGGTCGGTTCGGCCTTTTGAACTATTCGCCTCTTCTTCAAGAGAAAGCGGACCTATGTGTCCGCGATCTTGTAGGTCTTTCTCCAACGAACCGACACACAGGTCGGTTCGGCCTTTTGAACTATTCGCCTCTTCTTCAAGAGAAAGCGGAGCTATGTGTCCGCGATCTTCTAGATCTTTCTCTAACAAACCGACACACAGGTCGGTTCGGCCTTTTGAATTGTTCGCCTCTTCTTCAAGAGAAAGCGGACCTATGTGTCCGCGATCTGAATCAAAATCGTTTAAAATTATGATACCATGAATATGATCGGGCATTACAATAACTTCATCTGTTGCAATCGTGGGAAATTTTTTTGACAATTCATTCCACCACCGATGGATCATTCTTCCTGCATCGGTTAATTGAATTTCTCCGTTAACAACTGTCCCAAACAATCGCATTCTATTCTCTATCGTCTGAGTAACAAAGTATGCGCCGGGTTGAGAATAATCATACTGTTTCAATCGAAAGACATGTGCTTTATCATTGATCATTGATGCAATTTTCCATCCACCCAAAATTCCCGTATCGCTTGTTTCTCGTCGCGGTAGATGATATCTGAAAGAAGGTCGTGCGGTGAAGAATACACATCTTCCCACACATGATCGAGCATGAGAAACGTTGCGTCTTTCCCCGGTTCGATGGCGCCGATGCGGTCGTTTAATCCGATCAGCTTTGCATTGCCCTGTGTTGCCATAAAGAACGCCTCGGTCGCTGAAAGCGCCGGATAGTCTTTGATGAACAACGCGTAATTTTTCGACGCTTCCACAGCGCTGCGCATTTCGTTGAACATGGAAAGCGAATACCCTGCCCCGATATCCGTACCAAGCCCTGTCTGTATACTGTGCTCCCACATTTTTCTTACACCGAGTATTCCGCTTTGCAAGAATGAATTCGACGTGGGGCAATGGACGATCGATGCTTTCGCCTGAGCGATACGCCCGAGTTCACTGTCGGAAAGATATATCCCGTGACCGAGCAACGTGCGCTCATTTAAAAGCCCGCTCTGCTGGTAAACATCGGTATAATCCTTGAACCCGGCAAATAGTCCGCCGGTCATATCGATCTCTTTTAAATTCTCGGACAAATGCGTTTGTATGAATAAGCCGTGCTTATCGGCAACGGCAGC
>CAZIJP010000253.1:0-2765 GCA_964539615.1 uncultured bacterium | reverse complement strand
GCGCATACCACTGTGCCGCCGTCACGGCCGCCTTCCGGGCCGAGGTCGATGATCCAGTCGGCATATTTTATAACGTCGAGGTTATGTTCAATAATGATCATGGTATTGCCCATATCCACCAGACGATTGAGTACCACGAGCAGTTTGTTCACATCGTCGAAATGCAATCCCGTGGTCGGTTCATCCAGAATATACAACGTTTTACCGGTACTTGTTTTCGACAATTCCTTCGCCAGTTTGATACGCTGCGCTTCACCGCCCGATAACGTGGTAGCCTGCTGACCGAGCTTGATATAGCCTAACCCAACATCATAGAGCGTCTGTAATCCCCTTTTGATCGGGTAATAATTTTTGAAGAATTCCACGGCCTCGGTGACGGTCATCTCAAGCACATCGTTGATGCTCTGCCCTTCAAGGCGCACTTCAAGCGTTTCCGTATTATACCGCTTCCCTTTACACACATCGCATGTCACATACACATCCGGCAGAAAATGCATCTCTATACGTTTAACGCCGCTTCCTCCGCACGTCTCGCAACGGCCGCCCTTCACGTTGAAGCTGAACCGCCCCGGCCCGTAGCCGCGCACCTTCGCTTCGGGGTGCAGCGCAAACAGATCTCGAATATCATCAAACACGCCGATATACGTCACGGGATTAGACCGCGGCGTACGCCCGATGGGATCCTGATTTATTTCGATGACCTTGTCGATGAACTCAAGTCCAGTGATCTTCGCATAATCGCCGGTCTGCTTTGCCGTTTTGTTCAATTTATTGCTCACGGCGGGATATAAGGTGTCGTTGATAAGCGACGATTTACCTGACCCCGACACGCCGGTAATGAGCGTCATCACACCTACCGGGAACGAAGCTTCGATATTTTTCAGATTATTTTCGTTACACCCCGTGATGGATATCCATTGGTCGCCCAACGGACGCTGTTCCGTTTTCGGGCTGATGCGTTTTTCATCGCGCAGGTATTGACCGGTCAGACAATCCGGTGTTTTTTTCATATCCTCCGGTGTACCGATGAACGTAATATCCCCGCCGAACACGCCTGCGCCTTTACCGAACTCCACCACCCAGTCGGCCTCTTCGATGGTATCGCGGTCATGTTCAACAACGATGACAGTATTACCGAGGTCGCGTAGATGCTTCAGAGAATTAATAAGGCTTGTATTATCGCGTTGATGCAGGCCGATGGACGGTTCATCAAGTATATACAACACTCCCATGAGGCCGCTGCCGATCTGACTTGCCAGCCGTATACGCTGAGCCTCACCGCCCGACAATGTAGGCGCTTTCCGTTCAAGCGATAAGTAATACAACCCGACGTTCAACAGAAACGTTAGCCGTGCATTTATCTCTTTTATAAGTTCTCGTGCGATCTGCGTTTCCATGTCGGTGAGCTTCAACCCGTCGAAATACGCCGAAAGATCGGTGATCGACATATCGCTCAGGTCGGTGATGGACTTACCGCCCACATACACGCTCATCGCCTCTTTATTGAGACGGTGGCCGTTGCACATGGGACACGGTTTTTCGCTCATGAACAGTTCATAGTATAATCGCGCTTCCGGCGACGATGTCTCCAGATAGCGGCGTTGAATAATATTGATAAGGCCTTCGATTCGTTCGCTTTTACGTCCGTACATGAGCATCTCGCGAAAATCTTCAGGCAGGTCGCAATACGGCGTCTCCATGTCCTGCTTGTGTTTTGCAAAAACCTCGTTCACGCGTTTATAGGTCCATGAATCACGTTTTTTTCTGAGAACGCCCCATAATTTCACTGCACCGTCGAGCACGCTGATCTCGTCATTGGGGACAATGGCTTTCGCATCAGCCTCTTTTTTAACGCCGAGTCCGTTGCATTCGTTGCACATGCCCTGCGGCGCGTTGAATGAGAACGTCTGCGGGCTGACATCGTTGTAGCTGATACCGCAATCGCTGCAATAGAGGTGTTCGCTGTAGAATTTTCGTGTGCCGTCGGTATATTCCGCCACGATGCGTCCGCTGCCGGTCTTCAGCGCCGTCTCCACCGATTCAGCTACTCGTCCGCGTATACCCTCGCGAATGCTCAGGCGGTCGATAACTACTTCTATATCATGTTTTTTGTTCTTATCTATTTTAAAACCTTCGGTAAGTTCATGGGTCTCGCCATCCACCTTCACACGCACAAATCCGTTCTTCATGAAGCTGTCGAAAAGCTCTTTATATTCTCCCTTACGGTTGGTAACGACGGGTGCGCAGATCATGAATTTTGTACCTTCCGGAAGCGTCATGATGTCGTTTACGATCTCTTCGGAGGATTGTGCGCCTATCTCCCGTCCGCAATTGTGGCAATGAATGCGGCCGATACGTGCAAAAAGAATACGGAGATAATCGTGGATCTCCGTGATCGTGCCTACCGTAGACCGCGGATTTTTACTACGGGATTTTTGCTCGATCGAAATGGCAGGCGACAGGCCTTCGATGAAATCCACATCGGGCTTATCCATGATGCCGAGAAATTGCCTTGCATAGCTGGAAAGCGATTCCACATACCGGCGCTGCCCCTCGGCATATATCGTATCAAATGCCAACGATGATTTTCCCGATCCCGACACGCCGCTGAAAACAACGAGTTTATCACGTGGGATTTTGAGATGAATGTTCTTTAAATTATGAACGCGAGCGCCTTTGATCTCGATATAATCACGCATAGTAACCTCCGTTCCCGAGTATACCGTACAGAGAAAATCAAACAAGGAAAATTATAAAATATTTTC
>CAZIJP010000252.1:0-2797 GCA_964539615.1 uncultured bacterium | reverse complement strand
TCACATATTTCGAAGATGGAAAGCGTCGGGTATGTTAAAGTTGAAAAAACGTATATAAAAAAAATTCCATTGACGATAATCGAAATTACTGACAAAGGCAGACAAGCATTTGAGAAGTATAAAAAGGAAATGAATACTTTTTTAACGGATCAATGAATCCCAAAGACTTTCGTGATCGCGAAATCCAGCGTTTCGGTATTAACATGAGTGTTTACGCACGGGCCTTCTGGATGCGTATTGAGCACTCCGTAAACCGGTATCGGATAAACGCCCTTAATCCCTTCAAAGAGATCATGATGGCATGCCACCGCAAGGATCGCTTTCGGCATTGTATCTTTAATGACCTTTTTTGCCAATGTGCTGCCCGTAACAACATACCCTTTGATGCCGCGGGATAAAACGCTTTTTTTCAGCACACCGATCTCGCATTGCCCGCACTCTTTGCATTGATTGAGATCGTTGGTTATGCGTATACCGCACCGTGTGTTCTGTAAGCAATGGGGCAAAAGAACCAACACATCGTCTTTAGTGAATGAAAAGTGCTGCTTTTCCAGGATACGGTTATTCATGCGGATGAATGCTTCCCATTGATGTAATTTATCACGGCAAAAGATCGCAGTAAGCGTGCCGGCAATGGGAAAAATATAATAATGATAGGCATAATAAAGAAACAGAGAATTCAGTGCAAATCCTGATAACAGCAGGATTATCCCTACGGTATAAAAAAAGACGCATAATCCTATTACAACAGCGGCTATAACGACGAGCGCATTATTTTCTGCCAATCGCGGATAGATCAGGTACAGAAAAATCCCCAAAATTGCCGTATATAAAAAAATAGAGATGATAAGATTACGATTCTCCAAATCGGTCTCCTACTTGAAGGTGGTGTCCGTTGAGAAAATCACGGAAATGCATTTTCCTTTTTCCTTCGATCTGCATCTCGCTGATAAAGATGACACCTTCCCCGCATGCCACTCCGATCCCTTTTTCACAATTGATATCGACAACAGAACCCGGTTGAATACGTGTTGACGATAACTCACGAGAGCATGAATGAATTTTCACAAATTTATCGCCTAAATGGGTATGCGCCATCGGCCACGGGTGATAAGCCCGTACCATGCGTTCGATATAATCTGCGCTTTGCTCCCAATGTATATGTCCATCCTCTTTATTTAATTTATGTGCAAACGTAGCCAATGTATCATCCTGCGGTATGCAGCGAGCCGTATTCGTCTCAAAAGCTCGTAATGCAGACACCATTGTGTGCGGAGCTAATTGACGAAGCCGCTCCCACAATTCACCGCCGCGTTCGTGGTCGCCGATAGATATGCGGTCTTGCGTTATAATATCGCCTGCATCCCATTCTTCCGTCAATCGAAATACGGTGATCCCTGTTTCTTTTTCACCATGTAATATCGCAGCCTGGATCGGGGCCGCTCCGCGATAGTGCGGCAAAAGCGACGCATGCGCATTCACTGCGCCGAACTGCGGAATATCCAATATTGAACGCGGGATCTTTAAACCGTAAGAAACGACCACAATACAATCGGGATTCACTTGTTGAATAAATTCCCGTTCGGTTGCTTGTAACCGTTCGGGCGTGCGGATCGTTAATCCGTTCTCGATCGCAAAATGCTTTATCTCGCCTTCGATCACTTTCATTCCGCGGTCATGCGGTTTATCCGGCTTTGTGTAAACTGCTGAAATATCATATTTTTCTTTAACAAGCATTTCAAGGATAGGCAACGCAAAAAGCGATGTGCCCATAAAAATGATCTTCATGCTTTTATTTCAGCCAATTCTTTTATACGGGACAGTTTATCAGATACCGTCATTCGGTCCGCAGGTGTTATACGATCGGTCATTAGCGTACCATTGCTATGGTCGATCTCATGCTGCAATACACGGGCAAGAAAACCGTCCGCTTCAAATTCCACCTGCTCACCATTGAGATTCAGCGCGCGAACCGTTACGGCCAGTGACCGTTTTACCGGTACATATAATTCGGGAAAACTCAAACACCCCTCTTCCATAACATCTATCTCTTCACTGTATTTTATGATCTCCGGGTTAAATAACACCATGATCTCATCATCGGATTTACCAAAGCTCATATCGATGACAACTATGCGTTTATTGATGCCGATCTGTGGAGCAGCAAGACCGATACCGTTATATTTATACATCATCTTTATCATCAAGCGGGCTTCTTTTTTAAGCTCAGGCGTAATTTCGGTAATAGTCTCATTTTTTGCAGTTAATCGTTTATCACCGTAATAAACAATCTTTGTTGATTTTCTTCCGATCATTATATCAATCCTTTTTTTCGCATGGATACTTCCGTTTGCCCGACCAGCGAGTCACGCTCTGCTTTTCTTGTAGCATATAAGCCGGTTTTACGCAAGCGGTATTCCTGCATCCACCGTTCTGCAAATGTTCCGTCTTCGATCTCATGCAATCTTTTTTCCATTCGTTGGTGAAGTTCGTTGTCAAACAATGCCGGGATGACGTCATACGCACCGAACTCGGCGGTGTCTGATATCTTCTCCCGCATGCCGGAAATGCCCTGTGTATAAATAAGATCAACGATCGCCTTCATCTCAAAGATCGTCTCAAAATAAGCCATCTCAGGAGAAAAACCGGCATTGACCAATGTTGAAAATGCTTCTTTCATGATGTGAACGGTACCACCGCACAGCGATACCTGTTCGCCGAAAATATCGGTGATCGTCTCTTCGCGAAATGACGTCTCAAAACAACCGCGTTTTAATAATCCGATACCGCCGGCATA
>CAZIJP010000251.1:0-2813 GCA_964539615.1 uncultured bacterium | reverse complement strand
AATTGATCTTATTAGCATCCGCACGGGTGGACAAGCGTCCGTTCACGGCAGCATCGATCAATGCTTTCGTCTCATTCAACAGTCCGTTGATGATAGATTTAATATTTTTCGATAATACGAATCCCAAAAGACCTCCGATAAATACGGCAAGAATAATAGCAATGACCATCAAACGGACTGCACTGTTAGCTGTTTTAGTATTGTCATCTGCAATCCTTTTGCCGTCATCGATCTTATTTTTTACAATTTCATCGAGCGCTTTTTGAAGAGCTTCATTGGTCTTAAACCCTTCGCCTCTCAATAATGCCAATGCCTCTTCATCGTTATTCTCAAGTGCAAAGTCGAATATCGTTTTTGCATCTATCATATACGATTTTTTTGCATCGATCAGAGCCGAATATAATTTTTTATCTTCCTCTTCTACTAATGTTTTTTCATAACTTGATAATTGTTCGTCCCATAATTTTTCCAGTTCATAGGTACGATCGACATACTTTTTTATATCATTTTCTGCGCTGGAAATTATTGCATCTCTGATGTTAACCCGTATTCTTTGAAAATATGTAGCGATCTCAGTAAGACCACCGAGCGGGGCAGCAACATTTGAATACAAATAAGTATCAGCATTGTCGATCTTTCTGATATTACTGATTCCGACCATTCCCACAATACCGGCAATGATCAACACAATGAAAATTGACAGGATTACTTTACTACCCATCTTCATGTTCCCAAACATACCTCCTCCTTTTCTTGTTGACACGGAAGATTCCCTCCCGCTTATCATGATCGAATTCTTATCCACGCCCATCCTCATCAGTCAGCTTTTACTGCTTGTCGCCTGCTATTCGCAAGTGATTGATGCAGCATTTTCGTGATATCGCCCTCAATTAACGGACCGTGCCCGGGATAAATAACCTTGACGTTCATCTGAACAAGAAACTTAAGTAACTCTTTGTATGACTGCGTATAGGTGCCGTCCGTACCGCTCAAAACAATAGGCGTATCGCCTGAAAAAAGCACACCGTCATGTTTACATAACATACAGATCGAATCACTCGAATGTTGATCGGTGTGAAGAATATCAAAATATCGGTCGCCTGCTTTTATGACATCGCCATGTTTTAAACGAAGAACACCTTTTTGAAAAACATCAAAAGCATAGATTTTCGGATCATACAATTTGATTAATTTTTTCAAACCGCCGGAATGATCAAAATGATTGTGGGTAATGATGATCTGATCGATCGAACGTTTTCCCACACCGGTATTGATACTGTTGATCTCATCTATGATAAAATCGTCCATCCCGACATCAATGAGCGTATTAAAATCATCAAGTTTATTCCAATCACCTAAAATCAGGTACGAATTACAGGTGTATTGGGTCGGGTTTTTTTGGAGCGGAATTATTTTCATACTGCCTTATCGTTTTTTAAAGACCTGTGCGTCCGATGCCACTTTTTCAAACATCGGCTCTAATTCTTCGGGAAGTTTTTGCGTCTGCTCTGTAGCAAATATCCCTCCCGGAAGCAATGCCTGATGAAACATCTTAATGACCTTTATCCGTTCTTCTTGGGTGAAATGAAGCAGGACATTTTTACACACGACCATGCTGAATCCTTCACGGATAGGCTTGAAAGATAAAAGATCATGTTTGTGGTATTGCACGGCATTGCGCACCGTATCGCTTATCACAAAATTTCCGGGACTTGCTTGCGTAAAATAAGCCGAAAAAATCTCAGGCGGGATACGGGTAAGCGGTTCTTCAGGATATTCGCCTTTTTTGATGATATCTCCGAATTGCCCGCTTTCATCGATGTCCGTCGCATATATCTGCAAATTACGAAATCCGAATTTACCCATTCGTTCCGCAAGCATGATCGCAAGCGTATACGGCTCGGGACCCATAGCACATCCTGCATCCCAGATCACCGGTTTACTCGACCCGCTAATGATCGGTAATACTGCAGTAATAGCTCGTTCCAATACTTGCGGGTCGCGGAAAAAGAATGTAAACGCCACAATATCCTCCTATACGTTCAACGCACGGTCATAATCGGACGTTGCGCCTTCGGTTAGTTTGAATACATCAATGATCAACGCAACTCTGCCATCGCCTAATATGGTCGCTCCGGATAATTCGGGAATATGCTTGTATAAACCGCCCAACGATTTTATGACCGTTTCGTTTTCACCGACCACATGGTCAACGACCAATCCGATTCGTTTTCCCTCGATACGAACGATGACGATCTGCTCGATGTCAGGTAATTCGCTTCGAATGGCAAAACGTTCCCGCAAACGTATATACGGCACGATCTCGCCGCGAATATTGATCACGCGTCTGTCATGGCTTGCTTCCCGTTCTTCTTTAGTGAGAGCGACACATTCTTCAACATTGGATAACGGGATGACATACGAATCCTCCCCGATACTCACGAGAAGCCCGTCTATGATGACCAATGTAAGCGGAAGATTCAGCGTCATTGTCGTGCCGATGCCGGTCTCGGAAACGATATCAATGCTACCGCGTAACGCTTCGATAGCGCTTTTTACCACATCGAGGCCCACACCGCGTCCCGAAACGTTGGTAATTTTTTCGGCGGTTGAAAACCCCGGCATAAATATCAATTCATAGATCTCTTTATCTGTCAATTTTGCGTCTTCCTGAATTACTCCGCGTTCAAGCGCTTTTTTGAAAATCGCCTCTTTATTCAATCCTTTACCGTCATCACGGATACGTATCTGCACACTTGCCCCGGAATGGATTGCCGATAAATGAACGATACCGCGCCGCTCTTTCCCCTTAG
>CAZIJP010000250.1:0-2830 GCA_964539615.1 uncultured bacterium | reverse complement strand
GTCTTATAAGCAGTTGCAAATGATTATTTTACACCGAACCCATGTTTTTTCAGAATTTCGTTATAATACCCGCTTGCCCTTATCTGAGCCAATGCACGATTGAAATCTTCAGTAATGTCTTCATACCTGCGGGCTTTTTTTGAAATTACGCAATATACTTTATCAACTTTGTACGGCGGATATAAAAACTTGATCTTTGTCCGGTCTTCTCTCGGAAAAGAACGGAGCATGTATTCAATACATATCACGCTTTCAACAGAATAATCGACACGTTTTTTGACGACTTTCAAAATATTTGATTCGATCGTAGGGGAGGTCTCAATGTTAACGCCTTTAATGGAAAATAACTCGTTAACGAGAAAAGAATCCTGTAATACCGAAATTCGTACCCCGGAAAGTTTTGAATAATCCAGTATTTTCAGCGTATTGTCCGTGTGTGTGTAAAAACATATTTCATTGCTGTATAAGCTATCCGTATATGAAAAATATTCAGTCCTATCGTTTAAGTAACTTGCGCCGATCAATGCGTCACATGTGCCATTTTTTACATATTCAAAGGCCCGAGACCACGGATAAATTGTTATGGCAACGTCATATCCCTTCATTTTAAAAATTTCCGTTACCAGATCGCATAACAATCCCTTTTCAGGCAAATCATTTCCTGTGAATGGTTCCCACTCGCTTGCAGCAATTGACAGTTTTCTTCGCATTGTTTCCCCGCTGACCATCATGCTACAAAAAAGAAACAACACCACACACGCAACAATTTTCACTCTGCCAACAACTCCCTTTGTTGCATTACATTCCTTAATAATACCACTGTACCAATGTCCGCTTTCAATTCACTAGTTCAGTACTCTTCAAGGCCTATTTTGCCAGTTTTTCATACACCAATCCTGCCAATACGGCTCCGACAATCGGCGCTGCTATGAACAACCACAACTGCTCAAGCGCCCATCCTCCGACAAAGATCGCTTGACTGATACTTCGTGCAGGGTTAACTGATGTATTGGTAACAGGGATGCTTATAAGATGGATCAAAGTCAAAGCAAGACCGATCGTCAAACCGGCAAATCCCTTCGGAGCGCGCTCATCTGTTGCGCCAAGTATGATTATTAAAAACATAAAGGTCATGACAATTTCCGTCAATAACGCAGCCGGCATCGAATAAGAGCCCGGAGAATGCTCAGCATACCCGTTTGCAGCGAAATTACCGATATCACTTCCGTTCCCTGTTGCTATTATATACAACACGCCAGCTGCTACAATTGCACCAATGATCTGTGCGACAATATACGGTAAAAGTTCTTTTGACTTGAATCGTCCGCCGGCCAACAAACCGATAGATACGGCAGGATTCAAATGTGCACCCGAAATATGCCCCAACGAATAGGCTATGGTTACAACAGTTAATCCGAATGCAAGGGAAACACCTACGAGTCCGATCCCGACATCAGGGAATGACGCTGCAAGCACTGCACTTCCGCATCCGCCCAATACAAGCCAAAATGTCCCTATACATTCAGCGATCAATTTTTTCATTCCGTCTTCCTCCTTGTTAAAACTCAATCTTGCCAATCTATTATTCACGATATTAATCCTTTTTTTACACTTGTCAATTCATTACTAGTAAAATACTGATTCGCCGAAATACATCTGAGGGATTTATATTGCATATTTTTGATAATCTGATATTCTTCGTTTCAAGAAATAAAGGAACATTTTATGCATATACAGCGAGATCTCACACAAGGACCGATCCTCAAACAACTCACAGTTCTGGCTTTGCCGATAATGGGGATGTCCTTTATGCAAATGGCCTATAATCTTACCGATATGATTTGGATAGGCATGACCGGAAGCGGTGCCCTTGCCGCAATCGGCACTGCAGGTTTCATAACGTGGTTCGGGTTCGCCATGTTGATATCTACAAAGATCGGCGTTGAGGTAACAGTCTCGCAAGCGCTGGGACGCAAAGACATGCAGGATGCCTCCGATTGTTCAGACACCGGCTATTCAATTGCAATGATCATCTCATCATCATTTGCAGCGCTCTCTCTCTTAGCAGCACCTCTGATCATCGGATTATTCAATCTTGGAATAGATGAAAACGGATTTGATGTTTCAAGCGCTGCAGTTATCTATTTACGATTAGTGGCTTTTGGAATGCCGTTTTCTTATACAAATCAAACTATTTCCGGCGTGTACAATGGATACGGAAATACAAAAAAACCTTTTATGATACACGGCATTGGACTCATTGTAAACTGCCTACTTGATCCGCTCTTAATCTTCGGACTTGGACCAATCCCGGCTATGGGTGTTGCCGGCGCAGCAATTGCAACGGTCATTGCGCAGATCATAGTATTTTTCGTATTTATCGCCGATCTGAAAAAAATGAAATATCATTTACAATTTTCATGGACAGTTCTTACAAAAAATCTATCTGTCGTAAAAAAACTTATGAAAATCGGCCTCCCGCCTGCTGTGCAAAGCATGCTCTTTGCTTCATTTGCGATGGGGCTTGCGAGAATTCTAAGCGAATGGGGATCAACGCCAATAGCAGTACAGAAAGTTGGAGCTCAAATTGAAGCACTTTCCTGGATGACCGCCAGCGGATTTGCTACTGCATTGTCAACATTCATCGGTCAAAATTACGGAGCAGGTAATTATAAACGCATAGTTTCAGGATATGCGACAGCGATGAAAATAATGACCGTTTTAGGTCTTACGGCAACAGCCATCTTGCTTTTTTTAAGCGAACCTGTATTCAAAATCTTTCTGCGAGAGCCCTCCGTTGTGCCTCAGGGCATTGCCTATCTTCAGATTC
>CAZIJP010000249.1:0-2846 GCA_964539615.1 uncultured bacterium | reverse complement strand
GGTATCATATGTCCGGAGCGTGACAGTTCAACAACAGGCCAGCTCGGCTGCTTCGCCGTAATAATAGCCTTTGTGCGCTCAAAGTCAACCACCCTGTCGGTCTTTGACAAAATCACAACTGCATCTCCGTGAATTTCCTGTAATCGCTGTAACGCTTTCTTGCGCACTTTGCCGTATTCCTCGATGGCCGTCAACGGTTCGCGGTCATAGTATAAACGGAATTTCTCACGCATCTCAGGATCGTATAGATTACGGTTTAACGTGTTATGCTCGGGATTTTTATAACTGTAGCGTTTGAAAAATTTGATGAACGGTACGACCAACAGCTTGAACTGACGATTGACGCCTACATCGAATGCAGGAGCGATCAACACTCTTCCGGCACATTGAGGAGCGTCGACAACCGTTACCAGCAAACCGCCCATCGAAAATCCGATAAGAAACACGTGTTCGAATCGTTTTATAGCATTTTCATACGTTTCTTCTACTTGGGCGATCCACCGCGTATGGCGTGCATGTTCGAAATCATCGATCGTAGCGCCGTGCCCTTCCAACAGCGGAAGGATACACTCGATCCCCAGTGTGCCGTTCAAGTGTTCTGCAAGCGGCATTAGCGACTGCGGAGTATCGGAAAACCCGTGCACGATCACAACAGCGGTCTTGCCCTTCCCGGGTAGTATTACAGTATTCTTTGTATCAGCGTTTTTTTCTATCGTGCTCAATGTCGGCCACCTCCGATGAAACCAGCGGCAAAACATAATCGCCGTTGAAGCACGCTGAACACGGTTTAACATTCAAAACGGTGGTCAATTTATCGCTTGGCAAATAAGTGAGCGAGTCGGCGTCGGAATATTCCGCCATTTTCTTTTCAAAAGCATCTTTGCTTTCTTCGTAATACGATTCAAACTTCCTTGCGATGAGCTCTTCCTTTTGCGATATATCTACGCCATAGAAACACGGGTGATATACCGGCGGTGAATAGATACCGATATGGATCTCTTTCGGCTGGCTTTTTTTCACCAGATTAACGAGATGTTTTGTGGTGGTACCGCGTACGATACTGTCGTCGATGATCAGCACGCGTTTACCGCGGAACTCAAGATCGATCGTATTATGTTTTAAGCGCATTGCATCTTCGCGAATCTTCTGTGACGGCATGATAAACGTCCTGCCACTGTAGCGGTTCTTGATGAATCCGTCACGAAGGGGAACCTTGAGATACTCAGACACTGAACTTGCCGCCGGGCGTGATGAATCAGGCACAGGCATGACCACGTCGACCTCGATCCCTTTACGCTGTATCTCTTCAGCCAGCATTGTGCCGAGTTTTAGGCGCACGTCATAGACACTCGCACCGGAGATAACAGAATCGGGGCGTGCGAAATAAATATATTCAAAGATACACGGGCGGTGTTCCCGCACATCGATATCAAAAAAGGTGACCGGTTTGTTTTTCTTAAAGACCATCAATTGTCCGTTTGGAATATCGCCTTTGAACGTATAGCCGTTTATCTCAAGCGCAACAGACTCGGATGCCACCATATACGAACCGCTCTTCTCGCCCCAGATACCCGGGCGGATACCATGCGGGTCACGGCAGGCAAACATCACTTCTTCGCCGTCAAGCTCCATGATTCCGACGATCGTAAATGCGCCGCGCACACGTTTATAGGTTGCTTTCAAAGCTGTAAGCAGATCGCTTGTTGTATGATTGTTGGCACGTAAAACCATCAATTCTTCTGCGAGCACATATAAAACCGGTTCAATATCACAGCTGGATGTAAGATACAACGATTTGTCGAGAAACTCACGACGCAGCTGGTGATAGTTGATGATATTACCGTTATGGGCCATAAAAATACCCGGTTGTTTTTCAAAGAACGGTTGAGCATTTACTTTTCCTGCGCTGCCCATGGTCGGATAACGAACATGAGCGATGCCCATGTCACCCTTGAAATACGACAACACCTCGTCATTAAAGATCTGATTGACCAGTCCGTCGTCTTTTTCCATATAAAACTTGCGCCCTGCACGGGTAGCTATCCCGCAGGAATCCTGTCCGCGATGTTGGATGGTCTGAAGCGCCAAAGCGATGTCATACTGCACGTCTTCGCAGTTAAGAATGCCGATAATACCGCACATAGTGGTTCCCCTTCGTTTCGAAAAAACAGACCGCCTGCCACCGCACGCCGACATGCCGCTGAAATAAAAAACAGCCGACACGAGCCGACTTTCAAACTATCTCATTTTACTTCTTTTTATAGCATAACGGCAACGCTTACGCAAGATAAATAGCACAAAATTCAGAGAAGGCACATCCTCTGATGCGCCCTCGTCTATACGTTTGAGCGTTAGCAGTTATTCTTTTTTTTGATGATCGGTATCATACAAAGAAATACCAATTCGCCTGCACCGGTATTTTTGAACTGATGCATTTCATTCGGGCCGACATAAATGAATGACCCGGCAGCCATCGGGCGCTCGCCTTCATCAGACACAGCCACGCCTTCACCTTCAAGCACAAATACTTCATGTTCATAATTGTGATTGTGATGCGGTGTAAACCCGCCTTTTTCAATACGGAAACGCCGCATAGCGAAATTCGGCACATCGTCATTTTCGGAAATAAGCCAGCGTATATGCGCGCCTTGTGCGCCTTCAACGGTAACGGGTTCTTCAATAATATCGGTATATTTTTTAACGAACATGTCAGCCTCCTTTTTTCCTAATAAACGTATGAGTCCCCATAACAGCATTTTTCCACCTCGAAACTGAAGTATACCAGATTATGAAAATGCATTCAATAAAAAGCATCGGAATACTAGAACTATCTTTGAAAAAACAGA
>CAZIJP010000248.1:0-2861 GCA_964539615.1 uncultured bacterium | reverse complement strand
ACTTAATCGTCAATATCTATTCACAATCATGTATGGAGTTTTGCAAAGGTTTCGATTCTTGCTGTTTCGCAATTATTCATGTGTATTGAAATCACTACAGCCGGCGCATTCAACGGAATAGGTAAAAGTATTCCGCCGGCAATCATAAGTATTCTTTTTACCGGATTAAGGATTCCCGCTGCACTTTTATTGGCATATTCCTTTCATATGGGCGTTAATGGTGTTTGGTGGAGCATAAGCTTAAGCAGCGTGATTAAAGGAACATTATTGGTAGCGTGGTTTACCTATTATATGAAAAAACGCATGACAATTCATGCGTTTCAAGCGTAACATTTTTTTGAAATCTAAATTACACAAGATCCTGAAGTAAATTTTGAACCGTCTTCTCCAAGACTTCTTCATTCTTCGAATAATACCCGTTGCTTACCTTCTGTTTGATATCATCAAGCCTTTTCGTTGAGGCAGAAGAGTCATTATCTATTTTTTTCGCATATTCAACGGCTTCGCTATAGGTCTTTGCAGTGTCAGAAAGCTTTAATGTATCATTGGGAACTGCCTGTTTTACAGACTGTTCATCTCTTATTTTTTTCGTTTTACTCGACTCAAGCTTTTGTAGTTGATCGGATAAAACTCTTTTTATTTCCATAAACACCTTCTTTCACAATCGTGTTATCGGCATAGATAAAAAAAACTTTAATTCTTTTGCATAAAAAGCAAATATTCTTCAGCCTTCTCTTTTAATACCGCTGAAATGTCCGGATATGTTAATGCCATTGTAAAATATTTCACAGCTTCGACGCGATTATTCATATATTGAAAATTAATATATGCAATTGCATAACAAAGCTCAGCTGATGGTTTTTCATTAAATGCCTTTTGATAATATATAAGCGCTTTCTCCGGCAAGGAGAAATCATAAAGCAGAACCTCAGCTATCTGTTGATATTTCCCTTCCGGTTCCTTCAACGCACTGTTTATCTGCTCAAGACTATTGATAAGTTTGCTATAATTAATCGGGGCATCAGTACTATCAAAAGAAATATCGGTTGAATTTTTTTTGACTACCGTTGTTTTAGCACTGATGACTAGCGACATTTTAAGAAGATGTAACTTATTAAAACTATTATTGTTGTCCATATAATAATATACAAGCGGTACAAGTTTATGATTTAGCAATTGATAGTCGAGTAATTCAATTGGTGCTGATACGGCATTAGCTACTTCCTGGAGAGTAATAATATCATCAACCATGGAAATATTATATATTTTATGAAGTTCTTTTCTTCCCGAGTCGGTTTGTTGTTCTGTTTTCCATAAGAATGCAAATGTAGCATTTTGGCTAATAACCTGTTTTGAAATTAACGAATTCCAATCGATCGTTTTATTTACATAACATTCTTTCCACATCAATTGCGGTTGTGAAATGTTTAAGGAATAGGGAATATAGTTATCGATACCATTCAAATTCCCGCCAATTATTACAAATTTACCCTTTTGTGATAAGAAAAACACATTATATCCAGATAATCCTGGTATTATGCCTCCAATATTTAAATATTCCGCCTTTATTCGATCCTTTTCAAAGGACAATTTTAGTATAGAATCATAAGAATAAAATATATAATAAGAATTTTCATATAAATAAACCATGTTTAACGAAAACTGAGGGATCTCATTCGTATCTAATAAAATCGAATCCCATTGCATATTTGAATAATATAGAACCGGGACTTGCATACCGGCAATCTGTTTATCGATAAATATCCAACGTGCATTCATCGTATCCCAAAGAACGATAGATTCAGCTGAAACAGCAGGCGGCTGATTATTCATTGCCATACTTATCCAACGGCCTTTGTCAAATCTGAATAACTCATTATTGTCATTTATGATGTAGTAAAATATTCCATTATAAAAAAGATTTTTTATCGAAGTAGGAAGATTTATATATTTTTCTTCACTGACTTTATATGATAAATCTATAAAATTACTTGTAGCAACATTATCAAAGCTGTACAATTCTCTTAACTTTATCAAGGTGTATTTTGCATTGATTAAGTTATCCTCTTGCATAAATCGCTGAAAAAGCTTAGTTAAAACTTGACGTTTTTTATTTAAATCCAGTTTTTCTGTCCGTTCTAAAAAAAGATCAATATCTTGTAATTGAATCTTCTGTTGGTATAAAACCGAGAAAAAAACAAAATCAGGTGAGCTTGAAAGAAATTGATCCCAAATATCTTGAGAAAAAGTTTCAAAATATATTTTATTTAAAATGGCCGCCTTGTCCTCATTAACCGGTAATTGTTTCAACAATGCTATTGCATCGGTAATTTTATTGGTAAGTGTATAATATAAAATCCAATATTTTACACCCGGATACGAACTGGTGGGGTAAGAAACTACAAAACTCTTATACTCGTCCGCATATTTCATAAAAAACAACACTTCTGAATATAAATTTGCATTTTTTTCGCTTTTATCTTGTTCCCAAATTTTTTTAATATAAGAATACGCCTTTGTAAAATTTCTTCTTTTTATTAACGATTCAACAATCTTTTGTTTAGCCTGATCTGCAAACGCGCTTTTGGGGAAATCATTATATAATTTTTCAAAACAGTAAATAGCTTCGGAATATTTCATTTGCACTTCATAAATATTTCCGAGTAAAAACAAAGCATTATCATGAAGCGCACGCTGAGAGGGTTTTGACAAAATCTTTTCGCACTTCTGCTTTGCTTCATCATACTGTTTGTTGTCATAATACTTTTTTGCATTATAAAAAGTATTGTAATAACCGCATCCCGACAACGTTACGAGAAGAAAAATCATTACCACTCTATTGATCATAAATATCGCACTAT
>CAZIJP010000247.1:0-2875 GCA_964539615.1 uncultured bacterium | reverse complement strand
GGCTTATCGGTTCCGGTATGGGGCAAGGGCCTGCGCTTGCATTACTGCTTGCGGGGCCGTCGTTGTCGTTGCCGTCGATACTTGTTATCGCAAGTGAAATCGGGTGGAAAAAAACTCTCGTTTATACGGGGTTAGTAATTATACTTTCTACTGTTGTGGGAATGATCTATGGCTCGTATATTGCGTAAAAAAAAGGAGTATAGATTTGAATATGAACAATGTAATCATGATCTTCTTCATCTTGTTAATTGTAACCACACAGATATCTTGTTCTGAGAAGAAAAATGATACGCCAGCTTCTGTGAAAAACGATACGACTACTGCAACCGCTACAAAAGAATCCTCTGAAAAAAATACTGAAAAGAAAATTACTTTCGTTGAACTCGGTTCGGTGAAATGCGTGCCGTGTAAAATGATGGAGCCGATTATGGAAGATATCAAAAAAGAATTTGCTGGAAAAGTTGATGTTGTTTTCTATGATGTTTGGACAGAAGCAGGACGGCCATATGGCGAAAAATTTAAAATCCGCGCTATCCCAACACAAGTGTTTTTAGATAAAGACGGCAAAGAATACTTCCGTCATGAGGGCTTTTTCCCGAAAGAAGAACTGGTGAAAATTCTTGAACAAGGGCTCAAATAATGCTCGAGTCACTATTTAATTGGGTTTGGGCTGCCCTGAACGGACCGGCAGGACTCGGTATTTCATTTATTTGGGGTGTGTTGAGCGTCATATTTAGCCCGTGTCATCTTGCCACGATCATCTTACTAATCGGCTTTATAAGCAGACGCGGAAATCACGATAAAAAAAAGACGTTCGTGATCTCTCTTTTATTCTGTGCAGGTATTGTTATTGACATGCTGGTGTTCGGCGCTTTAGCCGGTGCGGCGGGGATGCTTTTCAGTAAAACAGGGATCATATTAAAAATCGGTGTCGGTGTTATTTTTGCGCTTATCGGGATTTATCTTCTGGAATTAATCCCTGGTATCGGAAACGACCGCTCACATCTTGCAAAAGTTGCTACAAACAGTTGGTGGTCGGTGGTTGTGTTAGGGCTCATTTCCGGAGTGGTGCTTGCGCCGTGCACACTTGGTTTTATGGCGCCGATTCTCACAGCGTCTGCAGGCATGATGCAACAGTCGTTTGTAAAAGGGATAGCGTTTACCGGTGTATATGTGCTCGGACATATCGGAGTTATTGTGCTTGCCGGTGTGTTTAGCGGTATATTCGTGCGCTATCTTGATCATATGGAAAAATCCATGATCGCCGGTATAATTAAAAAGGGAATGGCGTTTCTGTTAATAGGAGCGGGAATATATATTGCGTTGAGTTGAGTTTTACCATAAAAGGAGGGCTTCGGCATGGGCGTAACTTATGATTTCGGCGATAAGGGAATGTGTATCAACGATATCGTGTATCTGCGTCCTTCCGAAGCTCTTTATTTTATTGAAAAGGGCGCGATCCTTGTCGACCTGCGGGAGGAAGAGTATAAAAACGGCAGGGAATTTGCGGTAAAGAATTTACTGTGGATGCCGTATCATCTGTTTAAAACAGAGTATTCGACACTTCCGAGCGATACGTTGCTTATTATTGCCGATTATGTGGGTTTACACAGCAAAGAGGCAGTCGTGTGCTTAAAAGAGCATGGTTATACGCAACTGGCGTCACTTAACGGGGGGATAATCGCATGGGTTGAAGGGGGATTTCCTACTACTTTGAATAAAGATGATGAGTTGATAGGGAGCTGTGCGTGTCAGCTTAAGCCGAGGAAGAAAAAGAAGGGGTAACAGCAGGAATTATTCAATACAGTTGTGTTACAGGGATGAACGGGGTAGACACAATTGTTTATCGATTATTCTTAGATTATGAATTTATTTGAATTTATGGAGAGTGATTAACGTTTGCGTGGATGTGCCGTATTAATTATATATAGCCTGCATTATCCGTTGGATTTTTGAGGTTCCTCATTTTTATGTTTTTATCTTTTTAACATTAACTTTAACGGCAAAGCGTTAGCTGTAGACCAGTTGAATCAGTTGTGAGGCTTTTTCTTCTTTATACTCGAATTATACTGTATATCTTTTATTCCAGCTAATTGGAAATGATAACTTATTTCCATACATATATCGTATTAATTGTCCATGATGTTGAATCTCATGTTCAAGAAGGTCAAATGCGAATTTCAACTGATTATTAGTAAGATTCATAAAATCAATTGCACAAAAGAGCTCTGAGGTAATATTAAAACACTTTACTATTCCATCCTTATTTATTGGAGCTTTTAAACTACAAGTAAACCCTTGCCAACCATCACTTTTTATAGCATTGATATAACTTTCACGTGCGCCGACAATACACCAGAATTGATCTGCAACTTTATTTGATGGTAGATTTGGTAAATCTAAAAATAAATTATTTTCTTCTAGTACAAGTAGCAAATCCATCGTTAAACTAAATGCACGATCAAGTCTATTTTTCAGCATGCTATTCATATGACCTCCTTATGCTAATGCAGATCTCTGAAAATGGAATAGTCTATTATGAAAGTTAAACATCATATCATCTAGTCTTTCCAACGGTTTAGTTTGCGCTATATTGCGTATATTTCATCATATATCATCAATATCTCGAAGGTTACATCTATCAATCAATCCGAAACTAACAGAAAATTAGCACAGTGTCAATAGGAAGGCTGATATCTTTACTACGCTGAATAAAGACGATGAGTTGATAGGACGTTGTGTGTGTCAGTTGAATCCAAGAAAACGAAAATCTTGATAATATCAACGTATTGATTACGTGGGAGAACCACAGAAAAAGATGAAATAGCACGTTAAGCAAATCGTTTTGTGTCGGATAACTCGATCGAAAAGGGCA
>CAZIJP010000246.1:1890-2899 GCA_964539615.1 uncultured bacterium | reverse complement strand
GAAGGAGCCGAATCCTAACAAATGCCATGGGGAGTTCAGGGTCCCGAGTCCCTCGCTTGGCTTGGGACTCGGTGTCCTTCTCTCCTTGCATGGCCGATCGGATGGCGCTTTAAACAAACTCTTCTGTAAGTGCGTGGGTTTGTTTAAAGCGTGGGGAGAGAAGGATGGCATACTCCCTCTCCCTTTTTGAGGGAGAGGGTCAGGGTGAGGGTAAATAATAAGCTGAGAGCTGATAGCCGAAAGTCTCTGACTCTCTGACTCTTCTCCTCCCGGGACACCTTTAATCTTGAAAAAGTGGACAGCGTGAGGAGCCTCTCCCCAATCTTTGACCAGTTTTAGCTAAAAATAAGATATAACAGTAGTAGCCGTTTCTCTTTTTTTGCTTCTTTTTTTCTCTTGGTTGATACTGTGGATATGTTGATAACTTTCCCCGTAGTATACCATATCCGGACATTTGTCGCCGAGCGAACTGTGCGGTCTTCTTCCATTATAGTACTCAAAGTACTCCTCTAGGCCCTTGACCGCCTCAGGGATAGTCTCATATCCCTTGATGTAGACATTGCCGTATTTGACCGTCCGCCATAGTCTTTCTACAAATACATTGTCTAGCGCTCTGCCTTTCCCGGTCATGCTTATTGATATGGTCTTTCCCTTGAGACGATCGATAAATTCCGAGCTGGTAAACTGTGACCCTTGGTCCGAATTAAAAACATCCGGTTTACCATAAAACATGAAAGCCTCGTCCAGCGCCTCAAGACAAAACCCGGTATCCATCGTATTGCTCAGCCGCCAACTCAGGACTTTACGGCTATACCAGTCCATTACCGCTACCAGATACGCGAACCCGTGCTTGAGCCTTATGTATGTGATATCCGTACTCCAGACTTGGTTCGCCCGGGTGATTTCCACATCCTTCAGGAGATAGGGGTAAACCTCATGCTGTTTGTTCGGAATACTCGTCCTGGGCTTAGGATATATGGCTTCCAGACCCATAAGCCTCATCAGACGC
>CAZIJP010000246.1:0-1880 GCA_964539615.1 uncultured bacterium | reverse complement strand
GCCGCACTCTTTTCGGGCCGCATTTCTTGCCGCTATTCCGTAATTGCGCCGTCATGCTTGGGACACCCATGTCAGGATGCGCCGTGTATTCCTCATCGATCATGTTCATGAGCTCAAGGTTATATCGCGATTCGCCTTGGGCTTCATAATACAGCCCGGAACGGCTAATATTCACTAATTCGCATTGTTTTCTGAAACTCATGCTATTATCAGTCCTATCCAGAAGTTTTTTCCGGTCATCCGCACTCAAAACGGCAGTTTTTTTTTAAACCAGTTGTTCTCCATCTCGATCTGGCCTATCCGTTTATACAGGTCCTCGATGAGCTTATCTTTGTTTTTCTCTTCCGGGTCACCTTTGCTCTTGAATATGCCCGGGATACCCTCAGCCAATTCCTGTTTCCACTTCGTGATCTGCGATACATGTACGCCGAATTCGCTACTCAACTCCGCCATTGTTTTTTCGCCTTTGAGCGCCTCAAAGGCCACCTTGGCCTTGAATTCTTTACTGAACCGTTTCCTCGTTTGTCCCATTTCCAGACCTCCTGTAGTTGGTTAAATTATACCATTGCTGTCCAAATTAGCCAAAAGCCAGGGTTAGTTGCGAATTCGGTGGCTTTTTGGATTTCTGGTGATATGGCGCGTTAAGCCAATCCCAAATATTTCTGCGGCTAAAAAGGTTAGCCGGTAAAATTGAGCACAACGTATATATGGACCACTGAAATCTCGACTTGAATTTCAAGTACGACAGAAGCAGATAGGCTATTAATGCTATCCACAATTGAGACAGCAGAGCGTTACGGGATGTTCCCACAAAACTCTTTACCTTGAGCTGTTGTTTCAAAGACTTGAAAAATAGTTCTATCTGCCAGCGTTCTTTGTAAATTTGGGCAATGGTTCTGGGAGACCAAGCGAAGTTATTGGTCAACAGTATAACGGTTTTTCCGGTTTCGGGATCTTTAGATCGTATACGTCGCAATTTGCCGGGATATTTCTGCTTTGAATAAAATCCGGCGAGTCTGATTGTCTGATCGGATGAGATGTTATCAAGTCCGGAGACATTTTTGCGTTCGATTATATGGTAATCGGCATTATCCTTGAGACGAGTAACAAAGTATACCCCTTTATTTTCAAGGGTTTGAAACCATAAGAGGCTGTTATATCCTTTATCGAAAACGACAACATCGCCTTTTTCCACCGGAATATCCCATGCGGCTTTCTGATCATTGACCTTCCCTGGAGTCACGACGGCGAAATTGGGAAGATACCCGGCATGATTAAGTTTTATGTGTAATTTTACGGCTCCTTTGGCAGTGCGGAACTTGGCCCAGTCATACATCGATAAACATAAGTCTATTACCGTAGAGTCTATACTATACAGGGGATTTTTGAACCGGAATTTATGTTTTGGCGCCAGGGGCTGGCATTTGGACAGCATACGGTAAAAGATTTTTTTAAAAAGTTCATGTGAGCGATGTTCATTGGCGTAAGATAACGTAGATCGGTGGACTGGGATGATACCCAGATGATATAAGCTTTTGGATTGAGTGGCCAGGCCAGCCTCTATGCCGCGAAGACTATCTTGACCGCAAAGCTGGCCGAATAACATGGCCACAAAATGATTCCAGGAACTGAACCCGCGCGCGTGATATTCAGTTCCGACTTCTTTTACGGTTTTTTGAAATTCAAATCTCGGAAACATTTGCAATAATTGTCCTATTATCGTATGATTATGCATGAGCCTAACCTCCTATGTTTTATTTGGTTTCGACCGCTAATCAAAACCATTATAGGGCACGGTTAGGCTTTTTTAATTTTTAATTTGGACACGAGTGATCTTCTTTAATTCGTCAGTATTGGCATAACCGGCGTCGGCACAAGCT
>CAZIJP010000245.1:0-2941 GCA_964539615.1 uncultured bacterium | reverse complement strand
GATGACGATGAAGCTGTTGATGAAACGGTATTCTATATTGCTGATTTTAAAAATACAAAAAAATTATAATTATAAGAATACCGGGAGCAAATTCCATTCCCGGTATTCTTAATTATAATCAACAAGACGATATTCTTTTTCCTTAATTGTCTCTTTGCCTGACCCATTGCAGATATCGCATTGTTCCCATGCCCAATCATTGTCCGTGTAGGGCACGCGTACATCTCCGCCTCTCGAACCGTGACAACTCGAGCAGTCCCGGGTAATTGTGCGTTCTTCAATTATTACTTTTTTTCCAAGGTCAGCGAGTCTTTTTTCCGCCGGCTTTAACAATGCTTTATTCTGATAACGTATACATCGCACAAGAAAATCAAGATCGTTTATAGATGCAAACAGAGCGTCATTACCGGAAGCATGGGGATTCTCGGCTAATCCGTTTCGGTATGAATAATGGATTTCATTCCCGTATTTATAATCTGAATATAACAATTCACAGATGACATGCAGGTTTGTGATCTTCGAAACAGCTTGTTGAGCAATGCCGTAAGCACCTGAACTGACATATGACCCCTGCGGATACTTTCGTGCATTTTGTGCAATTGCAACCAACGCACTATCGGTTTCAGCTGATGCTACAGCTTCATCCCAAATTTCAAAAAGCCGTTGTTCCAACACAATTTCCAGAAACGACAAGCCACCTTTTCGTCTCACGTATGTGTACATTTCTCTGATTTTTTGTTCGTTGGAAATGTATCGTAACAATAGTTTTCGCAATTCCTCGCTACACTCGCCGTGAACCTCATAAAACAATATCTCCGCTACATTTTTATCGCCCAGTTTTTCAATTGCAGCTTTCCGAATCTCATGGTGTTCGTGGGTATTTCGAATGATCTCTGATAATACTTCAGGAGATGTCACTGTTTTTTGCACCGCCTTAAGACGTATATCCGGATTACTGTGCTTCCATGCAGGTTTAAACAGATCCGATAAACTCATTTTTTATTCCCCTCAGCCGCTGCCTCGATCCTGAAAAATGCGTACAGTGCATCATAGACGCGGAATTGATGGTCGAGGTTTTCATAATCATCTGCCGTTGTGTATGAAAATCCTTTTGCGATAGCCTCTAAACCTCTGGCATACGGATTATCATCAAGATGGTCGGTATCAGCTGCGTTCACAACATCGGCAAGTTTTCGGAGCGCTTTATCGGTTATGCGGTATTTATCAAGAATGGTCACAAAACTGCAGTGTCCGTCACGATGCCCTAATTCCGCACCGTCAATATCAAAAGGAATGGCGCCTTCGCGATCTGCGGTCTCAAGCACCAGCTCTTTTGTAACAAATATGAATTCAGCATCCAGATCGACAAAACGCTGGATAAGCCACGGGCAAGCCACACGGTCGACATGCACACGGGAACGAGTGATCCATTTCATACGCACTCTCCTTTTGTAGAGTAACAACTTTATTTTTTTAATGTATTGATATCCCACACCATAATTGTTTTATCCTCACCAGCGGTCAACAATGTCCTCCTGTCAGAGGAAAAGTCTGCCGCATACACAGAGGTACAGTTTGTTTTTACGATCATCAGCGTTTTACCGGTCGGAGTGTCGCGTATGATAACGTTCTTCTCATCACCTGCCGATAAAAACATCGACCCGTCGGGAAAATATGCCACAACATTGACCTCGCTGTGCTGACCGGAGTAATTGCCTTTTGACTTGCCGGCGTCAATATCCCAGAGAACGATCATATTGTCGTACGTGCCTCCGGTGATGGTCTTCCCATTGGGCGAGAACGCTATGCAATTGACGCCTTTTATAAATCCCGACAAGGTTTTAATATGCTTTCCCGTTACCGCATTCCACAGCTTGACGGTGCCATCCCAACCGGCTGTGGCTATCATTGTTCCATCCGGTGAATAGATCGCTTCCTGCAGCCAACTGCTGTCAGCACTTATCGTAAATATCTTTGCGCCGTTTTTCACATCCCACACGCATGCGGACTTATCGGTCGATGCGGTTAAGAGCTGTTTCCCGTCGGGGGAAAACACCACGCTGTTCACCTGCTCGGCATGAGCTGAGATGGTGCGGATAAGCGCACCGGTCTTTACATTCCAGAGCTTGACGGTTGTGTCGTAACTTCCTGATGCAAGTGTTGTGCCGTCAGGAGAAAACGCTACGGTATAGACGGTGTTCTTATGACCGGTAAGCGTGCGAAGAAGCACACCCGTGTCCGTATCCCACAGTTTGACGGTCTTATCCATACTTGCCGATGCGATGAGCTTACCATTTGGAGAAAATTCTGCCGCATAGACAATATCTGTATGCCCTTTCAACGTATGGAGGAATACGGGATCTGCTGCAATGAGAAAGGATATAGCGATGAGAATTGTGCTGATCAGTGTGAGAATGTTTTTCATACTTCCCTCTCTTTACCCGATGCGGTCATCGTTTTTCAATAATGAATGAGCAAACCAGATTGAAAACCCGAAAAACACGAGATCAGCAGTAATTGATGTGAGCATATAGCCGTGATTTGCCGGCATAGTGACCAATGTATACCCCATCGGGATAAACAGCCACACCGCCGTAAGTATCACACACACCAATACGGCTGTTCTGTTTGCGCCGGTAAGAATATACAATACAAGAAAAACCATGGTAAGGGCATACGACCCGATACTTATGATCGACATGAGTGTAGACGGATTGACCATAAGCGCAACATCCCGACGATAATAAAAAAATACCATCGTCACCAATCCCATAACTGAACGCACAAGCAGATATGCCAGCAATGCAAAATACATCGAAGCAGGATTGAATTTGTTCACAGCATCATCTCCTATACATTACGTTGATAACAATATTGAATCAATAAAAGTATATAGGATATTTCAGTTTCTTCAAGTAATAATACTAATAATACTATTTGA
>CAZIJP010000244.1:0-2948 GCA_964539615.1 uncultured bacterium | reverse complement strand
TCAATTTTTTTCTTTTTTTTTTTTTTTGTGAAATTAGGATGTTATTTTTTAATGCTAACATATTGATAAAGGGTTGCTTTAAAGAATGCCAGAATAACTATTTGTTATTTAAGGTGTTTATTAAGAGATGTGTAATTGATTTTAAATGTTTTTTAACATTATTGCTAAATAATTTATTTGTTCCGTTTTTCCTAGCACAAGAGTAAAGCTTAAAAATTAATGTAATGCAATAGGTAATGATTTATCTTATGTAATGGTTTTATATAAGTAAGTAAAGTTTTATATATTGACTTATGTGTAGCGGTTATATACTATTAAACAGTGAGGAGTGTTGTTTATAACTTAAGTTTAATAAGAGGTAGCAATGGTTATAAAGCAAAAAGCGAATAAACTTGAAAAGGTTAAAAATTATGAAGCAGAAGAGCAAAAAATTCATAAGCAGGCAATTGAATTAGTTGTTAACTTTTTAAAAAAATTGAATTCAAAGTATGTGAATGCCTTTTTAAAAAGCAATGATTTTGATTTACTAAAAAAAGATGCTACGGGAATTAATGCCTTTTTATCAGATACAATTGGTCAGAATAAAGAACATGTTATAAGAATAATAGAGCAGTATAGAGAAATTTTAAGAGCTCCTAATGCTTCTTATGATAGAGCTTGGAAAGATATTTTACCATTATTATTGCATGATATATTAAAAAACTTTTGCCCCGATATATATGAAGTAATAGACTGGACTAAAAACATAGAAGATGCTAATGCAGAACTGCCAATGCTCATTGGTGGTAGTTACTCTTTAAATAGAACGGCAGATAAAGTGTTTAAAGTTTCGTTAAAAGAAGTAATAAGTGACAATGTAATTTACACTTACTCCTTTGGTAAAAAAGATAAACCTAAACATTTTGCATTTCTTACAGTACATATAGATGTTCAAAACCAAAAAACAATTATTTTTGGCAAACGTATGTTTCAAATGGACTATAGGCTTATAGATATGTTTGATATTCCTGTGTACCCAATTGCCATAACATCTTTTAACACCAACAATATAGAAGAGTTTTACTATAAGGTAGGAGAAACTAAAATAGGCTGTGAGTTTAAGTGCATTAATTTACTTAACTTTAAAGATAATGAAGTAGATAGCCAAAATAATAATAACTTAAATAAAGAGCTATTACAAAAAATGAAGGCAGAAAAAAGTTTATTACCTTTTGTTATTGAGGCTCATTTAAAAGCGTTAAATGCCGATACAGAATGTAGTGGTCAGGAAAGAATTGATAGCTTAAGCAGGGTAGACAAAATAGCGGCAGATGCATTTAGTGAAATGATTACTTATGAATTTGATAAAGAGCAAATTACAGCGTTTTGCAAATTTTTACGCTGGATGCTCCATTTTAACAAAAATGATACAGATAAACTAGGAGGTTATATGTTAAATACACAACAAATCAATACCGCAGATATAAATGCTATATTGCACAATACATACGGACACAAAATAGAAGAGTATCTTGAAAGCTTGTATTACAAAAAAGTTGAAGCAACTGAAGCTTTACAAAAAGAGATGGCCAAGGTTGAAGCAAAAGTCAAAGAAGAGGTAGAAGCTAGGAAGAAAGAGGCTGAAGCTAGGAAGAAAGAGGTAGAAGCTAGGAAGAAAGAGGTAGAAGCTAGGAAGAAAGAGGTAGAAGCTAGGAAAAGAGAACTAGCTGAAACAAGTTATAGAATTTGCAAAATTAGAGGTTTAAACCCGCATTTAGCAATGAGTAAAGATGCTTTTGTGGATTTAGCGATATCTGCTCAGGTAGAAGAACTTAAAAAACTTATAGATTTTTCTGAGGAAGTGTGTAATAGCTTTGAAGAAGTGTTAGTATATGTAAAAAATAATTGTAGCAAATAGAGTTGTTTTTATTAATATTTATACCTCTTCTAGGCATAGTATTTCTGTGGCACTTGCAATCATTATTATTTTACGCAAGGTTAAACCGCTCTTGCTGTTATTGGCATTTATTTTTTTATCAAGTGCATATTGTTCAAGCTGTTTTTTAGCTTGTTCTTTATAGTTGTTTATCTCTTTAGGTGAAATTTTCTCATCTTTTTTAATATATTTAAGTTCTATTAAATATTCATATTTTACATTTAATGTATTAACATAATCCTTTTCAAGGTAAATATCGCTATATCCTTTATTGCTCTCTTTTTCGCTATGCACTTTCCATATGTTAAACAGGCCCATGTATGCAATAATTAAAACCTTAAGCCCTTCTTCTCTAAGTATAGCGTCTCTTATAGATGTTATTTCAAAATAAACATAGCTTAAATATTCTAAAGCCTCTTTCCATGTTCCATAAACAGCCATCTCCTTAAAGAGTCTTTCTAGTTTTGATATATCAACTTTTTCTTCAATATTAATATCTTCCATAATATATTCAAAAAATTGCCATTGTAAAATACGAACAGTTTGGTTAGGTATTCTAAATATGTATTTTTCAATTGGGCTTAATCCGTTAAAGGTTAAAAGGCCAAAGTAGTAAAAAAGGCTAACAAATTTATCTTCTGAGCTAAATTTTTGCTCAGTAATCTCTTCTATGCTAAAGCTCTGTATTAAATCATTATGGCATTCGCCTTTTAACAAAATCTCTCTAAAAATATTATAGTTTCCGTTGTATTTATCGCCCTCTTTAATAAGGTATACAAGTTTTTGATAGCTTATTCTAACATTGGTATCAATTATATTGTTTCCAATGGGTATTTTTTTACTCCTGATATATGATTTTATGAAGTATAGAATCATGTCTGAATTAAAAATTTCCCCTTCTTGATCTTCATGAAAGTAGTATCCCCCATAGTAAGTTTTTAAAAACTCTAAAATAATTTCTTTACTATGAGTGAAAATACCGTAAGAGTAATAATAATCTAATATTTTGTTTACTTCATTTTCAGTGAAGCCC
>CAZIJP010000243.1:0-2949 GCA_964539615.1 uncultured bacterium | reverse complement strand
GGAATCGGGCGAATTACCGCTGAAAGACCAAGTATAAGAAGAATATTACACAAATTGCTTCCTATGATATTGCCGAACGCTATATCAGTTGAACCCTTGATGGCAGAAAAAACATTTACCGTTAGTTCCGGCGCTGAAGTACCGAAAGCCACAACGGTCAGTCCGATGACCATATCGCGTAACCCCAATCGTTTCGCCAATGAGGAGGCGCCGTCGACCAAAAAATTGGCTGCAACGATAATGATCGCAAGGCTGATTATAAGGAAAAATAAATTTAACATACAAGTTGAGTATACTGAAAAAAATTGATGTGTCGAGTGAAAAAGTAAATCAGTTATTACATGATGAAAAAAATCGATAAACTTTCAATATTTTGGTATATACGATGATAATTAATAATAATTACTATGATTTTAGCTTGCAAAATTTAGTCTTTCCGTTAAAATACGTCAAACAAATAGATCGGAGAAATAATCGTGCAGTTAGACCATCTAAATCCTCAACAACGCGAGGCGGTCGTTCATTTTGACACGCCGCTGCTTATTCTTGCAGGCGCGGGTTCCGGTAAGACCCGTGTCATTACCCAGAAGATTGCCTACAGAATAGAACAAGGCGTTTTACCGTCAAAGATACTTGCCGTCACGTTCACCAATAAAGCGGCAAACGAGATGAAGGAGCGTGTTCATCAGCTTATGCCGAACGCCGATGTGCGTAATATGTGGATCGGCACGTTTCACAGCATGTGTTTGCGAATTTTGCGTATCCATGCCGAAAAAGCAGGTTTGACCCGTCATTTTACGGTATACGACCGAGATGACCAGTTCGCATTGGTGAAATCAATATTCAAAGATCTCAATATCGCCTTTGAGAAGAATGACCTCTATACGGCCATGAACGGTATCTCATCTGCGAAACAACAGTATCGGTCCATTCGCGACCTTTACAACGAAGACGGTTACGGCGGGCCGATCATTAAGATAGCCGATGCCTATGAGAAACGCCTTCTCGATGCCAATGCCGTTGATTTTGACAATATCATTTTTCATACCGTAACCATTCTTGAGAAATATCCCGATGTGCGTGAACACTATGAAAAGTTGTTCGATTATGTGCTCGTCGACGAGTATCAGGATACTAATCATATTCAATTCAAACTTGTCCAATTATTCACCGGCGCAAAAGGGAATATATGTGTCGTCGGCGATGAGGACCAGTCCATTTATTCGTGGCGCGGCGCTAATATCGAGAACATCATCGGATTTGAAAAACAGTTCAATAAAGCTCGGACAATAAAACTGGAGCAGAATTACCGTTCGACCAAGACTATTCTTGATGCTGCCAATCATATGATCGCGCACAACACAGAGCGTAAAGGTAAAAACCTTTGGACCGACAATGATGCGGGCACACCGATCACCGTCATTGAACGCGAGACCAAAGAAGATGAGGCTGAGGCCATTGCACGCGAATGCGTGAATTTGGTGCGCAACGGTTCTCGGTACAGCGAGATCGCCGTCTTTGTTCGGGTCAATGCTCAGACACGCGAGATCGAGCGGGCATTACGCAGGACAAATATGCCGTATGTGGTCATCGGTTCTCTTGCGTTCTATGAACGTAAGGAAATCAAAGACATCATCGCTTACTTAAAAGTGATCTCCAATCCCCGTGATATCGTAGCGCTTGAACGCATCATCAATGTGCCCAAGCGCGGTATCGGCGATGCAAGCGTGGCGGCATTCACGACCGTTATGAAAGATCGTTCATTGAGTTTCTTCGAGTGTGCCGAAGCAGCCGACCTTGATGAAAAAATGCGTAAAAAAATTAAACCGTTCTATGACATCATGAAAAAAATAAAAGATGAGTTCGATACGCAACCGCTTGTTGAAAGCCTGCATGATCTCTTAAAATCGATCAACTATGAAGAATATGTGCACGATGAATTTGAAAACCCGGACGAACGGTGGGAGAACGTTATCGCTCTTGCCAACGAACTCGGCGATTATGAGACAAACAATCCCGGCTCTCTTCTTGCCGACTACCTGAGCGACATATCACTCTATCAAGATATCGACCGACTGGATGAGAATGCCGATGCTATCAATGTGCTGACCATCCATAAGGCAAAAGGACTTGAATATGATGCCGTGTTTGTATCCGGCACCGAGGACGGCGTTATTCCGCACCGGTCAAGCTTTGATACGGCAAACGGCGTAGAAGAAGAGCGTCGTTTGTTTTATGTGGCGATGACACGGGCTCGTAAAAAATTATATATCGCATGGTCGCATACCAACCGCTCATACACATCGTCATACGGAACGGTCATGCAGAATGTCGTGTCCCGCTTCTTTAAAGAGATACCTGAAAAATATCTTCAATTACCGGTCCGTAAAACGGTCGTTGCATCCGTGCAACACCCTGTCCGGCAACCGGCACACAATGGAGCATCGTCTTCTCCGGCGCCGAAACCGTTAAAAACAGGTACGCGTATCCGCCACCCGGAATACGGTGAGGGAATGGTCATTGCAAATAAGTTCAAGACACTTATAGTAAGTTTCGGTTCGTTGGTAAAAGAGATCGACCCGCAAAAAGAAGAGGTGACGATAATATGACGACGATCAATGCGAAAAATCTTGAAAAAATGATCGGTATCAGTCTGAGCGATGAAGCCGCGGACAAACTTCAGGCCCAGCTCACGACGATCATGAATTACGTTGAAAAGATCACAGAGTTTTCGGGTGATAAACCCGAATATTTTGCCGACAAACGTGTATCGACAACGATCACGCATGAAGATAAGGCCTGTGATTGTGATGCTGCTCAGGCGTTGCTTGCAGGAGCGCCGCTCAAAGAACGCACGTATATTGCGGTACCTAAATATATTGGAGATCAGGTATGACGATAACCGAAATGAAAAAACGTGTTGCAGCCAACGGTGCAGACGCCGTTGCT
>CAZIJP010000242.1:0-2953 GCA_964539615.1 uncultured bacterium | reverse complement strand
ATCGGTGCTCATCAATTTCCCTCTGCAGGAGGAATTGAAGAGATTGGTGCCGTGAGGAAATAATTCAAACTTGGTCATAAAAAAAGAAAAACAGTATCATCGTCGTTTCATTCGTTTAAAAATTACGATTATTCTTTGGCAGGGGCGTATTTCGTTACCATTTGCGCGCACAATCGGGAATGTCTGTTCGGTGAAATCATCAACGGGGAAATGATGTTGGATGATGCGGGGAAAATGATTGAACGATGTTGGTTGGAAATCCCGGATTATTATCAATCGGTTGAATTGGATGAATTTATCATGATGCCGAACCATTTTCATGGGATTATTGTTATAACCGATTCCGTAGTGGCGGAATCCATTTCTGCCCATTGTTGTAAAACAAATTCAATTTCCCAAAACAGGTTAGATATTGAATCTATCCCTACAAAATCATTGAATACAAAAATACCGTGGAAGGGATTAACGGAAATAATTCAAACATTCAAACGGTATACGACAATCGAATACAATAAAATGGTAAAAATGAATATTTTCCTGCCATTCAATAAAACGGTTTGGCAACGCAATTATTATGAACATATCATCTGTGATGAATCCGATTTGCGTCGCATTCGGGATTGCATCGTTAATAATCCGGCACGATGGCAGGACGACGAGGAAAATCCGTTCCATTTGTAATTAAATTATTGTATAATGTTATGTAAAGGAATTTGTGAGATTGCCGATATAAAGAGAGACCAATACCCCGAAAGGACGACCGACATGCAGGTATGCACCCGATGCATTTACGACGAACGGATACCAAACATCAACTTTGACGAAGAAGGCGTGTGCAACTACTGCCGTCAGATCGAGCAGCTTGATAAAGATTATCCGACCGGCGAAGAAGGCAAGCAGTATCTTGTCACCTTGGCCGAAAAGATCAAAAAAGAAAGCAAACGCAAGAAATATGATATCGTTATCGGCGTGAGCGGCGGATGCGATTCATCGTATCTTATGTACTACGCAAAAGAAGTGTTAGGACTGCGTCCCCTTGCAGTGCATTTCGACAATACCTGGGATTCAAAGATAGCCGTTGAAAATATTTATGCCGTGACCAAAAAACTCGGCATCGATCTCTATACGCATGTGGTGGACAACAAAGAATACAACGACATTTTCAAATCCTTCATGAAGGCGTCCGTACCCGAAATAGACACGCCTGCAGACATTGCGCTTGCCACAACGCATTATCTTGCCGCCAAAAAATACGGTATCAAATACATTTTCGAAGGGCATTCATTCCGTACGGAAGGCATATCGCCTGTAGGCTGGTTTTATATGGATGCAAAATACATCGCCGGTATTCAGAAAAAATTCGGTTCATTGCCGATAAAAACGCTTCCCAATTTGTGGATCACCCGTTGGCTGCGGTGGATCACCATCGACGGTATCAAAAAGATCCGTCCGTTGTATTATCTCGATTACAACAAGGAAGAAGTGAAAGAATTCCTGTCAGCAGAACTCGGATGGCAATGGTACGGCGGCCATCATATGGAAAACCGCACGGCATATTTTGCAAATAATTACTACCTGCCGTTGAAATTCAATATCGACCTGCGTTTTTGCGAGTACTCTGCGCTTGTGCGTTCCGGTCAGATGACGCGTGATGAAGCGCTTGTGAAGATAAAGGAACCAAAACCGTTTGATAAAGACATTCTCGAAGAAGTAAAGAAACGTCTCGGGTTTACCGACGAGGAATTTGACGCAACGATGAAAGCGCCGAAGAAGACATTCCTTGATTATAAGACGTATAAGCAGACGTTTGAAAAATTACGCTGGCTGTTTAAGATCCTCTCAAATATGAATCTGGTACCGAAAAGTTTTTATCTGAAATTCACACGGCCGTATACCTATGACGAATTGAAGGTCATTTACAATACCACCGGCGAGCAGACGCAGGTGCGGATATTTGATAAATTCAACGACAGTGAAAACAAATAAGGGGGATTGACCATGATTAAAGGAAAACGTATTTTTATTACCGGCGGTGCGGGATTTATTGCCAATCAGGTGATCGCTCATTTGGTAAATGACAACCATATCGTTGCATATGATAATTATCACCGCGACACGTTGACCGGCAGCGCGTATGCAGGGCATAAAAATTTAACTGCCGTAAAAGGTGACGTATTGGATTATGAATCCATGAAAACCGCCATGAAAGGCGCCGACATCGTTATCCATGCCGCTGCGATCGCCGGTATTGATACGGTCATCATTCATCCCACAAAGACCATGCGCGTGAATATGATCGGTACGGCAAATGCGTTGGAAGCGGCTCGCGAGAACGGTATTACGGATCGTTTCATAGATTTTTCAACATCGGAAGTGTTCGGCAGTATGGCGTATAAATCAGCGGAGACCGACAGCACCGTGGCAGGCACGGCCGGCGAAGCGCGTTGGACCTACGCTGTGAGCAAACTTGCCGGCGAGCATCTTGCGATGGCCTATAATAAAGAATTCAAACTTCCTACCGTGAGCGTGCGTCCGTTCAATGTATACGGCCCGGGCCAGACCGGCGAAGGCGCCATTCAGATATTCATCACCAATGCACTTCAAAATAAAGATATCAATATTTACGGAGACGGCAGCCGCATACGCGCATGGTGTTATGTCGATGATTTTGTGGAAGGGCTTCTTGCCTGCCTTGAGAACAAACAGGCGATAGGCGAGACATTCAATATCGGTAACCCGCGTGCCATCATCACGATTTACGGTCTTGCACAAACGATCTGCCGTGTGCTCAATTCAAAATCGAAGATCTATTTCAAGCCGGACCTGTCGGCGGATATCGACCTGCGTATTCCGTCAATTGAAAAAGCGCGTGATGTGTTGCATTTTGAGCCGAAGATCGATCTTGACGAAGGTATATTGAAAACGGCGGAATGGGCGAAACAGCATTTGAAAT
>CAZIJP010000241.1:0-2968 GCA_964539615.1 uncultured bacterium | reverse complement strand
ATGAATTTATTCGAACATTGTGAGATGTGGCACAGGCCGCTGATGCCGATACCAAGGTCAACGAACATGCCAAACTTCGTGATATTGTTAATGATACCGTCCAGCACCATACCCGTCTGCAGATCGGCGATATCGGTCACCGCATCGGAATACGGCGCAGGGATAAATTCAGCGCGCACGTCGCGGCCGGGTTTTTTCAATTCTTCGATAATATCGGCAAGCGTGAATTCGCCTACCTCTTTTTTATACTCGTCGGTATTGACGGCGGTAAGCACTGACGAATCACTGAGAAGCGTCTGAACAGGCACTTTTTTTTCTTTACAGATCTTCTCGATAAGCCCGTAACGCTCCGGGTGAATGGCAGTGGCGTCTAACGGATTTTTACCGTTTCTGATACGTAAAAATCCCGCGCACTGTTCGTAGGTCTTTGCACCGATACCTTTTATTGACGTCAGCTCATCGCGTGTTGTGATATTGCCGTGCTCATCGCGGTATTTTACGATATCTGTGGCGATACGTTCGCTCACGCCGGATATATAGGAGAGCAGCGGAATGGATGCCGTGTTGAGGTCGACGCCCACGCGGTTCACGACGATGGATACGACCATGTCAAGCCTGCGTTTCAATTCTTTTTGATCGACGTCATGTTGGTATTGCCCTACGCCCAATGATTTCGGGTCAATTTTAACAAACTCAGACAACGGGTCCTGAAGACGGCGTGCGATACTGATAGCCCCTCGAACGGTAACGTCCAGATCGGGGAACTCAGCCACGGCAAACGGAGAAGCGGAATAGATACTTGCGCCGCTCTCGTTGACGATCGCCATATGCACTTCTTTGTCTTCTTTGAGTAGCTGGCCGATGATATCGCGCACGATCAAGCTGACCTCTTTTGAACCTTTACCGTTGCCTACGGCGACCAACGAAACATCATGCTCGGTGATCAATTTCAATAAGGTCACACGCGCATTGGCGCAATCGCGTTCCGATAATGTGCCGACCACCGTGCTGGTGATATATTTTCCGGTCTGATCGATGATAACGGTCTTGGAGCCGGTACGCAAACCGGGATCGATACCCATGATCATACGGCCCGGTGCGGGCGAGGTCATGAGAAGCGACTGTAGGTTCTTTTCAAATACGTTTATTGCTTCGGCCTCGGCAAGAGCGGAATAATGGCTGCGTACCTCGTTTGAGAGCGACGGATGCAGGTAGCCGTTCCATGCAAGGTCGATGCCTTCCGCAAGATCATTTGAGAATATATGCTTGCGGTTCTTCACGATATGCCGGGAGATGATCGCCGTTACGTCGGTCCCTTCAACGGATACGGATACGGCAAGAATATTTTCACGCTCGCCGCGGTTCACAGCCAAAAGACGGTGCGACTTTACAACGCGGAGCGGTTCACGGTAATCATAATAATCACGGTAAACGGCCTTCTCATCATCGCCATCTTCTTTGCGAAGGGTTTCAATGATCGCATTTTTTATATAAAATTCACGCAGGTCTTTGCGCACGTCCGCATGATGATTGATCTCTTCGGCGACAATGTACAACGCCTGTTCCATGATATCGTCTGATTCGACGATGCCTTTTTCTTCGTTTTTGTAGGAAACGATGATCTCTTCACGATTGCCCGACAAGGTCTCCTGAGCCAGCACAAGCAACGCCAGCGGTTCAAACCCGAGCTCTCGTGCGATCTGGGCTTTTGTACGACGTTTCGGTTTATACGGGAGATACAGGTCTTCGAGCTCGTTTTTATCGCGGCAATCTTCGATGCGTGCGCGAAGCTCGTCGGTAAGCTTACCCTGTTTTTCTATCGTTTCCAATATATACTTTTTGCGTTCTTCAAGTTCATTGAAAAAATCAAGCCGCTCGGATATATCGCGAACTTCCGTCTCGCTCAAGTTGCCCGTCGCTTCTTTACGGTAACGGGATATGAACGGTATGGTATTGCCCTCATTAAGCAGTTCGACAGTACTTTTTACTTTGTGATTGGGCAGCGTCGTGATGGCCGCTATCTCTTTTACGATATCTAACATGGATGGTCACTCTCCTTTTATGAGTGCCGAGTATAGTAGAAAATCATTCGCTTTTCAATAGGCAAACAATGCCATTCGGTAATGTATAATATTAAAACAAAATTTTATTGGGTTAAAACAATCCTCTTCCCGATAACACAGATATTAAATCCCTGTTCACTTGTAATTATTACACACGATATGATCCAAAAAAACAACCCCGAATCAAGCTTCCGGGAATTGAGTCCAGACAGATCACAAAATATTACTAACAAATTCGTGTTTGAATATCATGAAACCTAGTCTATTAAAAGTAAAGTTGTAGGTATTATGTTAGATCAGAGAAATCTACGGCAGATCGGGAGCCTGTGCGCCCATATACAGTATTCCGCCGGGCTGCAGCGAAAGATCATTGCCATGGCCGCTCTCATCGGTCAGATCGGCAGCGCCGTCTTTCCATTCCAGCATCCAATCGCCCCATGCGCCGGTATCGGCGAACGTGGCAAGCGCGATCGCATTGAGCTCGTTGATCGTAGGTTTGGTAGTGCGAGCATACAGCCGTGCGTGATACAAATAACTGTTTGACGGAGTATTCACACCCGACCAAGTATTATCATCGCCGATCCTGAACGAACGCGGTTTGCTCGGATCAAATGTATCGGGGATATTCCACCCTTCAACGCTGGTGGTACCTGCAATAAGGATTTCTTCGCCGGGCACATCGGTATCGTTCCAATAACCGGCCGGTATCACGATGCCGTCCACACCGAATTTCAGCCATTGGCGCAACGTCATGCTTTTATCGGCATTCACCACGACCTGCCATGCCACCCAAACCCATCCGTTGGCATCGTCCATGGAAATGTTCTCGGTCGGCAAACTGTAGTATGTGCAAAAATCACCGATATATGTACTGTTCAGATCAAGCATAAAATTGGCGTTGTATC
>CAZIJP010000240.1:0-2983 GCA_964539615.1 uncultured bacterium | reverse complement strand
GCAATAATATCAGCCGTTTGTGTATCAAGCACTTTTACGGAAAGTTTGATCACATCGCCAAGCGGTGTAATACTACCGGTTATGAGCGCATCGACGCCGGTAATTTTTCCAATCTCTTTTGTTGTAGTAGCATCGAGCACGCCTGTTAGACCAAGTTTTAATTCTTTCATAATTGTTTTCAAATGATTACGGTCGACCATCGTAAAACCTTTAGCATTTTCTACCATTGATATAGACATCTCTTCAGATATATATCGGCCAAGCTCAGTAATATTTCCCTGAAGGTCGCTGAAGTCCACAACAGCCACTTTTTTCTTCCCTGCCGCATCAATTTTTACGGCGATATCTTTTGAAAGAATTTGCAACTGTTGGTCAAATTGCATCAGCTCGCTTGCAGAGATAAATGATATTCCTAATCCAAGTAGCAAAGCCAGTAAAAACAATTTCATTTTAAACTCCCCCTTGTTTTGAGTTCTACAATTTTATTCCATAGGAAATTATAGCCAATATCAGATATTTATCAAGGAATAAAGGCTGTTTATCGAGTATCTTTTATATCAACCTTTTGTGAAATCTTAAATCAATATAAAATATTTCTCTGCTTAATGTTAGTTTACAAAAAGCACCGGCTCCTTTCGGATGACCGGTGCTCTTTATTCAGTATTTCGCTATTGTTATTTCAGCATGATCATTTTCTTCGTGAACCGTTTGCCGTTGATCTCCATCACACTGTAATACACTCCGCTCGGCATATCTCTGCCGGAACCGTCTTTACCGTTCCAGTGAACAAGATACATGCCGCGTTCTTTGTGTTCATTCAGCAAGGTGACGATCATACGACCTTTCATGTCATACACGCTTAGTTTCACCATGCCTGCATCGGAGATCGTATACGGGATGTCGGTCTCGGGATTGAACGGGTTCGGATAGTTCTGCGCAAGAACGCTGTCTCGTATCATCGGTATCAGCGTGAACGCCGTATCATTGATGACAGCGTATGTGCCGTTTTCTTTGATGAAGAAGACAGGCTTCGAATAACTCACAAGCTTCCAATCGCCGTTCTCATAACGCATCAACGCACCTGATTCGCCGTGCGGGTTGGCCATCTCAAGGGCCACGTTGCCGCTGTTCTCAAGCGCGATCGAGAACGGTTCGCTCGTCATATGCACCGGACTGCGTTTCACATCGACCTCAGCAACATCAGGCGCATAGAGCATGAATCCGCCGTTACCTGACTTTACCTTCAGCGTGATCGCATTGAAGCGAATGTTTTGATTCTGATACAGTTGACCGGTAGTGAGATTCAACGTAGATACCGCCGTACCATAATATCGTACGCTCACCGTATGTGCTCCATCGGTAAACTTGTAATCATTGAATGTTGTGCCGCTTTGGAACATCGTGCCATCGCTGCCAAGTTCGGTCACTGTATAATCGGTCGTGGCACTATCGACACGCATGGTAAAATTGGTTGGAATGATCTTCGCGTAGATCACCGGAGCAGTGATCGAGAAGCTTGCATTACTCGTATCCGTGATCGATGATGTGGACACGCTTGTAACAACCACCGTGTAATCAGTGCCGGCCGAAAGATCGGACGGGATTGTCCACGTATAAGAACCGCTTGTGCTTGCCGTTGATGCGATGATTGCACGGTTAAAAACACCACTCTTATAGAGATCGATCTTCACATTTTCAGTTATATTATCAGACCATGTAATGGTATGCTGTGTGCCGCGTTCCCATTGCTCATTACCATTCGGAGTGAGGACAATTATGCAAGGTGTAATACTAAATACTATATTACTTATATCTGTAATTATATTATCTCCAACACTCGTTATCTTGATTGCATAATCGCTTGCTGTAGCAAGATCATGCGGGATCTGCCATGAATAGATGCCATCACTTTCCGTTGACTCTGCAATAGTCCGGTCATAGACATTATTCTTATACAAATCAATTTTTACGTTATCATTGATATTATCCACCCAGGTGATATCGTGCGTCGTATTTGCTTTCCAAAGTTCACTACCATTTGGAGCGGTTACCAATATAAAAGGATCAGCATTTCCTATTGAAAAAATACCATTACTTATATCCGTAATAGTATTATCAGTAACGCTCGATATCTTGATTGTAAAATCATTTCCCGTAGCAAGATCATACGGTATCTGCCATGAATAGATGCCATCACTTTCCGTTGACTCTGCAATCGTTTGGTCAAACACATTGTTCTTATACAAATCAATTTTCACATTCGCACTGATATTATCTGCCCAAGTAATGTTATAAGAAATATTTGATTTCAATGATTCGCCACCGTTAGGCGATGTAATTATTATAAAATAATCCGCGTTTCCTACTGTAAATACACTATTGCTAGTATCTGTAATACTTACATCCGTCACACTCGTTACCTTGATTGTATAATCGGCGCCTGTAGCAAGATCATACGGGATCTGCCATGTATAGACGCCATCACTTTCTGTCGATTCTATAATCGTTCGGTTGAAGACATTATTCTTATACAAGTCTATCTTCACGTTCTCACTGATATTATCTGCCCAGGTGATATCGTGCGATGTATTCGCTTTCCACGTTTCGCTACCATTCGGTGTGGTTACTATGGTAAACGAATCCGCATTTTCCACCGTAAATACACCATTGCTCACATCCGTGATACTTTCAGTCATCACACTCGTTACTTTGATGATATAATCACTCCCCGTTACAAAATCATACGGGATCTGCCATGTATAAGCGCCATCGCTTTCCGTTGATGCTACTATCGTTCTGTCGAAGACATTATTCTTATACAAGTCTATCTTCACATTCTCGCTGATATTATCTGCCCAGGTGATATCGTGCGATGTATTCGCTTTCCACGTTTCACTGCCGTTCGGTGTGGTTATTGTAATTTGCGGAAGAATACTAACCGTTTGCATACTTGCAAACTCGCCGCCTTTATATGAACTGTCTA
>CAZIJP010000239.1:0-2996 GCA_964539615.1 uncultured bacterium | reverse complement strand
GAAAAACTTCTCTTTGATAGCTCCATAAAAATGTCACGGTATTATCTGGAATTCGGAATGGGCGGTAGCACCATCAGGGTTATTCAAAGATCCAATGCGATGATCTATACAGTCGATTCCAGCGCTGAGTGGATACGATATATGCGAAAGTACAGAGTAGTCCGATTTATGGAAAACAAACGGCTTCATATATTTCCCGTACATATCGGGCCGGTAAAAGGAATGGGATACCCGACATCTGACATGTATAAAGAATTCTTTGTGAACTATTCATCGGAAATTTTTCAACAGATAAACGGTAACCTTATAGACCTCGCATTAGTTGACGGAAGATTCAGAGTAGCCTGTATTCTGAAAATAATCATAGCATGTCATGAAAACAAAAAGATCAATATATTAATCCATGATTTTTGGGATCGCCCTCACTACCACATTGTCCTGCAATATCTTGATATCCTCGATAGAGCCGATACCTTAGGATTGTTCTCAATCAAGAGAACTATTGATCTTACCGCAGTCAAAAAGGATTATGAAGCTTATAAACTCATTCCCGATTAAACCTTCTCCATTATAAATGAAATGGAAAAAATAATGAAAACTGTAAAAATCTGTTATACTTTTACCTATAGCTTTCAGAGTGAAAGAACTTGCCATGATGATCACTTTAAGACCGATCGCTGTTTCAGACGCATGTAGTATTTTCGCATGGAAAAACGATCCGTATGTATGTTAGATGGCACTTGCTCGTGGCTACTCAACCCACGAGCAGGAACAAGCATCCGATATAAGGAGCTTTCAAATGACGGTAGCAACTTGCCCGGCAAGTCCCTTTCCGTAAATTTATGGAGGTTACCATATGAACATATTTGAAGCTGGTCTTGACGGCGTGACATTTCATTCAAAAGGAAGCAAACTACTGGGTGGTTTGTACCGTGCAGCGGGAAAATCGCCCCGTCCCACGGCGCTGCTGCTCCACGGATTGCCCGGTGTCGAGAAAAACCTGGATATCGCATACGGGCTTCGCGAGGCGGGATGGAATTGCCTGTATTTTCATTATCGCGGCTCATGGGGTTCTGAAGGCAACTACTCACTCGAAGACCGCAGTGATGATCTTCATGCCGCTACCGAATGGCTGATGAATCAATCCTGTGTTGATACCGATCGGCTTGCATTGATAGGTCACAGCGCCGGCGGATATCTGGCTCTAACTGCAAGCGCGTTGGATGTCCGCTATAAGGCGGTTGTTGCCATATGTCCCTTGATCGCACCGTTGAGAGCACCGCTTACAACAGATATATTTAATGAATTCGCAACCATGTTGAACGGCATTACCGGAGACGAACTACAATCCCAATGGAACAATCTGCCATCCGTGGAAACACTCGCCAAGCGCTTGCTCGATCGCTCCGTCCTTCTGTTAACCGGGCGAAATGATGAGCTATTCACGCAGAAGCATTATATGCCGTTAGCTGAAGCAGTACCAAGCATCGAGTGGCATGAATTCCCGAACGGTGATCATGCACTGAGCCTTTGCCGCAGCGAGCTTACGAACCGAACAATCAAATGGCTCATTGAAAATGTAGGAGAATAATAATTCAAGGAGAATGACTATGGCTGAAATTCAACGCTATATTCCGCAAACCAAACATGATACGGATCTCATCGATGAGCTTGCAAAACATCCTTATCCGTATTACAGACCTATTCTAAAAGAGTTGTTCGAATGGGTCCAAGATATCAATTGGCCCGTTGCCTCAAAGATCGTACCCCTACTTGTTGAAGCAGGCGCTGACTGCACGCCGATAATTCGCGATATCCTGCTATCAGATGATACAATGTGGATGTATTGGACATTGGAGATACTGATACACAAATTCTCCGATAAGGACGGTGCTGCGATCACGCGCGACTTACAGGATATGTTGCTCTATAAACAACTGCATCTGACCGAAGCCGAATACGCCGACGAGATCGACAAACAACTCGACACATTGTTGGAAAAATTCAATGTTTATCGCCATTCCCAGGTTGAGGATACGGCACAGACAGAAAATGACCACGGCATGCACCACCGGTTACTCATACCCTCAGATCCTGCAGATCTGATTTCATTACAGCGATTATACAGCGCTGCACCTGATTATTTCCGCATTGTCTATGGCAAAGCTCCTGATCCGAATGAAGCCCAAGAAACATTCACATCTCTTCCCCCCGGTTATTCGCTGAAAAACAAGACCGTGTTCGGATTCTTTATTCACGACGAACTCATCGGTGTTGCAGACCTGCTGAACGGGTATCCCGAGACCGGGATCCTTTGGATAGGCCTGCTTCTATTTTCTGAAAAACATCAAAGAAAAGGTTACGGACGAATGGCACTCGAGATCATTTATTCATTCGCGTTACAACAAAAGTGCAGCTCAGTTCGCCTCGCCGTGATCGCTACCAATAATCAAGCACACGATTTCTGGCTCAACCGTGGGTTCGTAGAAATTAATCGAAAAACCATTCCCGATGTTACGGGAGAAGCGATCGTGATGGAAAGAAAAATACAACGATAGCAAGCCAGAAACTGGTCATTTCACTTTCTTTGGGTGATTATACTAAACGCAGCAACGGATATGCTCCAGCCTTGAGAAAATAATACCAAGCAATACTTGTTTTACCCTACTGAACATTGCTTCGCAAAGCGGGATCTTCTCTTTGATGACTATGCATATCAGAGAATCATCTTGACATTTACGCTTGCTCATCCGAGAATAATGCAAAGATCGGTATAAAGAAAGAAAGGAATTACGAAAAACTATGATCATAGCCGAAGCGATACAACAGATTATCAAAAATAGTTATGAACGTGATCTAACCGACGAGGAACTTGATGCTGTGAAAAGGCAGATACTTTCCCTTGGCGAATGGGGACAGGTCAGAGCAGGCCTGTTGGCTGTCTTATATGAAAATGATACGGAATTATGGAATGAAGCGATCGTCTATATGTACTA
>CAZIJP010000238.1:0-3029 GCA_964539615.1 uncultured bacterium | reverse complement strand
CTTGAAATATTTGGCACTTGAACATCTCATGACGAAAACTTATGAATTAATCAGGCTAAAATACATAATATTTTCATTCAAAAGAGATAGAAAATGTAACAGTAAAGACATTCCATTTTCCTTACAAAACTACAATTTATTTCTTACCTTTGCATCTGAATAAAAAATTTAGATTATTATGAATTCGAAAGTACGCGTAAGATTTGCACCCAGTCCTACTGGCCCTTTACATATTGGCGGAGTGAGAACCGCATTATACAACTATCTTTTTGCCCGCAAACATGGTGGTGATTTTATTTTACGTATCGAAGATACTGACCAAACCCGCTTTGTGCCTGGCGCCGAAGAGTATATCATCGAATCGCTTTCTTGGTTGGGAATCAATTTCAACGAAGGGGTTCATGTTGGGGGAGAATACACTCCATATCGCCAATCGGAGCGGAAACCAATGTACCGTGCGTATGCCGACCAACTGATCGCTTCGGGTAATGCATATTATGCATTTGACTCATCGGAAGATCTCGAACGAATGAGAAAAGAGGCGGAAGCAGCTAAGAAAAACTTCCAATACGACTGTCATACTAGAACCTCATTAGTCAATTCGCTGACCCTTTCGGCAGAAGAGACTCAAGCACGTATCGACCGTCAAGAGCCTTACGTAATCCGTTTCAAAATGCCGGTGAACGAAATGGTGGAACTGAACGACTTAATCAGAGGTCATGTGAGTGTGAATACCAACACATTGGACGATAAAGTGCTATACAAATCGGACGGCATGCCTACCTATCACTTGGCAAACGTTGTGGATGACTATCTGATGAAAATCAGCCATGTAATCCGCGGTGAAGAGTGGTTGCCATCAGCACCGCTTCATGTTTTATTATATCAAAAATTCGGTTGGGAAAACCACATGCCACAGTTTGCACACCTTCCACTATTGCTTAAACCAGATGGAAACGGAAAATTGAGCAAACGGGATGGCGACCGATTGGGATTCCCCGTTTTTCCTTTGCAATGGAAAGATCCGAAAACCAACGAAATATCATCAGGATATCGCGAATCAGGTTATTTTCCAGATGCAGTAGTCAATATTTTGGCGCTTTTGGGATGGAATCCAGGCAACGATCAGGAGTTGCTCTCAATGGATGATTTGGTTTCCCTTTTCAGTATTGAAAAAATCAGCAAAGCAGGAGCAAAATTTGACCTTGAAAAATCAAAATGGTTCAATCACCAATATCTGATTAAACGTTCAAACGAGGAATTGGCACAACTTCTGCTTCCTGTTTTGGCTAAACAAAATATAAATACAACCATCGAAATTTTATCCCCAATTGTTGGATTGGTTAAAGAACGTGCTCAATTTGTTCAAGACTTAGTTTCTCAAACATTATACTTTTTCATTGCTCCAACTACATACAACGAGCAGGTGATTAAAAAACGTTGGAAAGAGGATACCGCTTTGCATTTAATGGCTATTAGTAAGATTATTTCGGCAACTGTTCCTTTTAATAAAGAAGTAGCTCACGATGAGGTTGCAGCATATATTCAAGAAAATGGTTTAAACATGGGTCAAATCATGAATTGCCTAAGATTGTCGATTGTAGGAGATGCGATGGGTCCTGATCTTTTTGAAATTATTCGCATTGTTGGAGCGGATGAGGTTGCAATAAGAATTAGTCAAGCCATTCATTTCATTAAAATATAATGTTTCAGTCGCATATAGGAGAGTTTGCAGCGCTGTTGACAGCTATTTTTTGGACATTTACAGCGCTTGCATTTACCTCAGCTGGTAAGATTGTTGGGTCGTTATCGGTAAATATTTGGCGATTAATAATTGGAACAGCAATGTTGGCAACCTATTGCACCATAGCGTATGGTTCGCCTATTCCTGTAGGTATTAGTTTTGAGAGTTGGTTTTGGTTATCCATGTCTGGATTTGTAGGCGTTTTTGTCTGCGATTTATTTCTTTTTAAGGCTTTTACGCTCAATGGACCAAGGGTTTCACTTTTAGTAATGGCTTTAGCTCCTCCAATGGCAGCTTTTATGAGTTGGATTGTGTTAGGAGAAACGTTAACCTATTTGGGACTCATTGGTATTGTTACAACATTAGCAGGAATTTCAATGGTTATATTGATGAAGAAAAGCGATCCAACAGAAAAAAGTTCGTTGACTCTCAGATATAATCCCAAAGGAGTGCTTTTTGCATTCATTGGCGCTGTTGGTCAGGCTGGAGGGTTGGTAATGAGTAAAATCGGGCTTAGTTCCAACACCAATCCATTTTTCGGGACCGAGATTCGCCTTTTTGCAGGAATCTTGGGTTTTGCAATGTTAATCACCTATATGAATCGCTGGAAACCTGTTGCATTGTCAATAAAAAAGACCAAAGCCATGGGGCTGTTGACAATCGGAGCTATTTTTGGACCTTTTTTGGGAATTACCCTCTCGCTATTTGCAGTTCAACATGCAAATCCAGGAGTGGTGCAAACGATTATCTCCATCAACCCCGTGTTAATCATTCCATTTACAATCTGGTTCTACAAAGAGAAAATCACCCTAAGGGAACTGATTGGTGCCGTGGTTGCAGTGGTGGGAGTTACGCTGTTTTTTATATAATAGTTTAACCATATACAATAGAAAATGAGCCTTGTTTTAATCAAAAACAAGGCTCTTTCTAATCAAAGATATTTATATCAATTAGTACATTTGCCAAGGCATAGTACTAGTTACAGCAAGACCGACAATGGCGATATAAATAATTAAAAATATTAAATATAGTGCGGAAAGACTCAATCCAATGATTGCGCAAATTTTTCCAGCTTTAAGATTATTAAATGAAGATAAACTATATCTTTCTGGAGTAGCATTATAGATTGCTGTTCCTTTAGTTGCTAAAACAATAGCAATAATTCCAAAGACAACTCCAAACAATCCATAACAAAAACAGGTTACAATTGAAAGAATTCCTAAAACCAGAACGCCAGTAGAGTTTGGAACTTGTTCTTGAATTTGGTATACAGGTGTTGTTGGTT
>CAZIJP010000237.1:0-3071 GCA_964539615.1 uncultured bacterium | reverse complement strand
ACGCTGCTTCGCATTTCTGCGAAGCAGCCCGATGATCGCGTTATTCAATGATTATTTTAAAGGTAACGAATTTTACTTCTTCGACCGGAGCATAGTCGGTATTATACGGTCCGGTATACCGCCAGCCTTTTATGAACTTAACCTTTTCAAAATAGATCTGAACGTTTTTACCCTTGAATTGATAGGTGTAAATTTTTCCTTCTTCCGGTGTTTCACTATTATCTTTTTCTAACCAGAAATACGCCAACCTGTCTCTCCATGCATCATCACCTCTGGCAAGCTGCCAATTGCATTCATCCGATCTCCTTATATTAATAAAAAGATTGGCCAATATCCACGCTACCCCTTTGTTTCCTTCACCACCAATTCCGGGTTTTTCGTCACCAAGCAGAATATAACGAGGATTTTGCCGGCTTGGATCTTGCCCCGGAAACGATGTGTAAAAACGAAAATCATATTCACCGAAGGTCAAATACCCCGGGTTGTTGTTGCCGTCTACCTCATAGGTATACATTATTTCCTTAGCATGAGCTAAAGAATACAGTGACATTAGAACAATACACAAGATCAACGTTCTCATACATACCTCCGTGATTAATATTGTCAATTATAGCATCATATATCCGGATATCAATGCTAATAAAAGACTGAACCGGAGTAATACGTCACTGTTCACACGTTTCTTTTCTTGACACGGCTGACAATTATACTTACCATAAAGATCGGGTTAAAAAAACTAAAGGAGATAGTATGAAAAAAATGATACTTATCGTTGTAATAGTACTGTTCAGCTCAATTCAGTTCAGTTGTGCGGATATGTTGAACCAAATACCGACACTCACCACCACAAATGGCGGTCTCACTAAAGAAGAGATAATCAAAGGCCTTAAGGAAGCACTGGTGGTCGGCGCAACGAATTCCTCATCCAGCGCCTCTAAGGTTGACGGTTTTAATTTGAACACGCTGATCCGTATCCCGTTCCCTCCCGAGGCGATCAAAGTGAAAAACACGGTCGATAATCTCGGGCTCTCGGACCTCACAAAAGATTTTGTAAAATCGCTCAACCGTGCTGCTGAAGAAGGATCAAAAAAGGCATTGCCGATATTCAAAAATGCGATCCTCAATATAACTATAAATGACGGGATCAAGATCCTGCGCGGCCCCGACAATGCTGCCACGGAATATTTAAAGAGCAAAACAAAAGACGCCCTTACTGCCGAATTCACGCCTGTCGTGAATAATGCGTTACAGACCGTTAATGTAACAAAATACTGGACGCCGATCGCATCTGCCTATAATAAAACGACCATTCTCACCGGCGAAAAAGCCGTTAACCCGAACCTGAGCGAGTATGTGACGCAAAAAACTCTTGACGGATTTTTTACGCTTATTGCGGCAGAAGAAAAGAAAATAAGGAAAGATCCCGTAGCACGTGTATCCGACATACTGAAAAAAGTATTCGGTTCGATCTGATTCAATGAAAAACTCCATAGTAAGCTATGGGGAATCCAATAAAAATCATGCGGGCAGGAAATGATCCTGCCCTACAAAAAACAATATCTAGGCGCAAAATACTACGCCTTTTTCATCAATAAAGACTTGATTATTTAATAAAATTTTTTATGGTAAATTTGAACTGCACAAAATTATGAAGCAAATGAAAATTCTTTAAACACTACCCGCATTTCTCTGCCGGACGCAAAAAGCATTCTGTGTTCAAAAAGATCTCCGTGAAGGTCGAACTCGTTATACCCGAGATCGTCAAATCCCTCGCTTAGGTCATCCTTTTCAGAAGGAATAATATAGAAACCTGCCACACCGCCGTATTGCATGCCGATCGTTTGCACATCATCGTTTGCGTCATAATATTTACACGACAGAAAAAGGATCTTTCCTTTCGCAAGGAAATTTATCTCAGCTATTTGTGCATCATGCAGATTTACGGTAGAGTCGAATTGTATGATGGTTTCCGAAAGTTTGTTTTTTATCGATTCAAAATGATGACGGTATTTTTTTCCTGCATCACTTTTATCGTCCCCTGCCCACCATGCTGAAGTGAAATATTTCATATTTTTTTGCCTCCGATGTCATTGTACAGCAAATACACTATTTTTCCTATCAAAATCATGAACTCCTGCAGTATTTGAAAACGGATACAGTCAATAATGCAAATCCGATATTAGTTCCGTTTATTTAGTTCTTGCATAAGTGCTTTTTCAATATCACTCGCAGCTTTTTCTGAGCCACCGCCTGATTGAAAATAACAGACAACACCTTTTGGATTTACAATATAATAATTGGGGAAGTTATTACCAAACAATTTTAAACATTCAGGATTTGAGACAGTTTGTATAAATTTAAATGCCCTTTGAGAAAGAAATTCATTCAAGTCAGTTTTTGTATCATTCACGATAGCGATAAATACAACATTAGAATTATCTTTAAATTTTTCTACCAATTCATTCAACTGTGCTATTTCTGCTTTACATGCCCCGCAATTGAGCCACCACCAATTAATTACTACATATTTTTCTTTTAGATCTGAAATTGAAATAGTATCCCCTGTTACTGTTTCAACTGTAAAATCGGGCATACGTTTATTTAGCTCGATCGGTTTATCGATCTTTTTAATTTCAGCGATCTTACTTTCAGAATATTTATTAACCCATGTATAAATAAGTTCATTTGAAGTTGGTTTGTAACCCAACTTTATCGAGATCATCATGCATTCATTGTTAAATAAGATATCTATTGTATTTTGAGGAATCTTTGAGCTATCGATTATTTCAAGATTTTTAATAGTCCATAATGGGCTATTACGGTATTTGTCGAGCACGGTAATCAAATATTTTTTTTTATTATTGAAATCAGTTGAAATAAAATAAACCTCATATTCCTTCAAACCGGTTTGTAACAATGCATAACTGACATTTTCATATCCATTAGAACTTGTAAAATGCGACAACCCTTCCGGTATACCGGTAATTACTTTACTGATTAAATACTGGGGCGGATATTCAGCAAGTGCCATCAGTCTTATCATAGTCAGTGCAACAAACAAAACTGATAAT
>CAZIJP010000236.1:0-3080 GCA_964539615.1 uncultured bacterium | reverse complement strand
TTTAATTCAGCATAGGTTTTTGAGATAACTCCAACCCCGCCACTATATATAGCATTTAAAACATCATTAGATAAATCATCAAACTTTATCGTGTTATTCAGAATAGTATCTGAAGTAACAGAACTTAAAGCTAAAGAATTAGTTGTTATTTTATCGAATGGCATTTTATGTTAAATTTATTCCAGAGAGAGTAGGAATATTTGAACGATATTCTTCTTCTGTTATTTGTTGAACTCCTGCTTTTATAAACTCGTCTGCTATTTCTTGAATTGCTCCAATTAAAACATTCCCATCTTTATCTTTCAAAGCGTTTTCAGCAGGAGTGAATGAAGTTGATGCTTTATAATTTGGATAGCCTAAAGCAATGTCCATATCATTTCTAATTTTTTCGTATGTTGTTATGTCTGTTTTAAAAAAAGTATTCATATTAAAATATTGCCCACTTTTGGTTAAGGTAGAGTTCGATTTGCTGTCTTTGGATGGATGTTAATTCTGTTCCGTATATTAGGATTTCGCAGTAGTCGGCGGCGGCAAACCCGTATTTCGTTCCGTTATTGAACGTCCCACTTATTCCGATCTCTGTAGGAAATTCTTGTATGAAAGAAGTATAGTTTGATGATATGTTCCCAATATTTCCTTTTTGACCATTTAAAATAGCTGTAACTTTAAGGTTATTATATATACCTGCACAAAGAACAGGTAGGACGGATGGAATTCCAACCGATGAACTATTAAATGCTAGGCCCCCACCATAATTTGAAATAAGAGTTGCACCCTTTCCGTTGTTTCCATTATACCCAAGACTGAGCGTAGCACCTCCATTAGATTTTGTAACCATAAAACAAGTGAATGATGAATAACCATTAAAATATGCCCCGCTGCTCATAAAATCATTTACACCATCAGTCCTTATACAATTTTTTCCATTAATAAATGCAGTCTTTAAAATTGGTTTTGAATTTGCAACCGTCTGAATTGCATCAAAATTGTTTCCCGACTTGTCTTTCCAGCGTGTCACAGGAGCATCTTGTGTTGTAACATTTGAACCTCCAACAGAAGAGTCGAATAGTGTCGCCGAATCAGCGGCATCAAGCCATAATGTCAATGCTGGAATAGTTTTAGGATCAAATATTGAACCGCCACTTGGTATAAGAGCATACAGTTCTGCAAAGTTTGCGTTCAGTTTTGTTCTTAATGACAAACCTGTTTCTATACTATTAAATATTTGTTGTGACATATGATTACTTAGAGATAAATTATTCCTTCGTCAGTGAAGTTTGAAAAGTCATTCAATACCACACCTAAATTTCTATAATTTGGAGTTATTATGACTACACTTGAACCCACATTAGGAGGGTCGGTAAATCTTACTATATCTGATGATAAAGAATAAACTGCATTTGATATTTGCCTGACATTGTCTACATAAACTTCTATGTAAAGTGGATTATTAGATCCATTAGTTCCAGAAACCGTGAAGTTAGTTGTTGTTCCATTTCCTGTAAAATTAAATCTCAAAGGGTTGGGAATCACAGGAACCGAACCCATTCCACCACTATTTCCCCAAGAAGCACTAAGACTAAAAACGGTGTTGTATGTCGATTGCCAATTTGCTGTTAATGTTCTTACACCTGTATCAACTCCCGTTCCGCTACCACTACTTCCGTTTGATACTGATGTGATTTTTTCTACTAGGTCGCTGTTATTAATACCTTCTTTAAACCAATATTCTTTTAGTAATCCTCCTTCTATAACACCAACCGTTAAACCTCTTACTCTTTTAAAAGAAGGTATTGATGTTAAAACTGAAGCTAAATCATTATATGGACCATATTTGTTATCAACATGTTTTCCTGCTTCTATCTGAATATTATCATTTAATAAAATAGCCATAATTATGAGTTCCTAAATTGTAAGGCTCCTGTTGTTGATGTTTGACCGCTACTAATATATATCTTGTATTGAGTGTTAGCCCAATAACCTTGAGGTGATGTTACATTTTGTGTGACTGGTGCATTTATAAAGTTTCCGTTTCCAATATTTCCACTGTTAAGTTCTGTAAAATACCATTTTGTTTTTGTTGTTTGTGTACCAATATGGGCAAACCAAATAAATTCTCCGTTTGCATTATACCCTATTGAAACCGTTCCATTCGCATCTGCTAAAACTTTTGTAGCAGTTCCTGCTTGAATTTCCGCAGCTATTGATGCGGCAGTTGGTTGTGTTGATGACTTGCCGTAAAAATATGGATAAAGTGTGTTTATTGTTATCGTGTTGGTTATACTACCAGCTTTTATACTTGTGTTCGGATATGGATCTCCAAGATTATCATTATAAATTGGTCCATCATTATATCTTGCAGAAACTTGAAGAGTAGTTGTTGATGTTATTGGAAAGGAGTTTACTGTAAATGTTGAACCATTTCCCAATAAAGAACTATTTCTAAAATAAGCATACCCAACCAACGATCCTCCATCTCTTTGAGTATATATCGGATTAATCGTAAATGTCGGTATAGTGAATCCCACTTCATATGTAGTACTAATTGCTGGTGAACCATAAGCAACCGATAACAAGGGAGCATTGTAAGTTGGAAAGACTCTTGTTATCAGCATATTTCTTATAATTGTTTCTAAAGATGTTCCAGCAGGTATTGTTACACCATCATTATATGCTCCTTGTGACACTGCTTTTACTTGAAATGTGGATGTTGTAACATTTGTGGCGGTTAATTGAGTATTTAGATTTGTTATATCATTTATACCCAAAACAATATTTCCCGTTCTCCCCGCAACGCTTTGAACCGGAGCGGCTGATGCTGCTCTCGCATTTGTAAAATATTTGTTTACACTGCCTTCTGCTAAGGAGTCTGTAGTACCTGGCGAGGAAACAATTTCCGTATATATAGTTCCTCCCCAACGATATGCTTTTCCATTATCTAATGATACGTATATTTTACCGACATTTCCTATGATTGGAAACAAACTATATGTATTATATTCTAAAATATCATCAACATAACTTGGAAGATATATTGCTGGTATTTTATTATCATTATCTAATACAGGGTAATTACCTTT
>CAZIJP010000235.1:0-3158 GCA_964539615.1 uncultured bacterium | reverse complement strand
GCTCACATAAGCTCACATAAGCTCACATAAGCTCACATAAGCTCACATAAGCTCAGAGGAAAAAGTTTTGCGGTTGTAAGCGAAAGTTCTTGACAAAGAAAAAGTTTCTTTCCGACTTGATCCCTCTAAGAGTCTCCGGTACGCTGTTGGCATCTGGCTTGGATTGAGGTCACGCTTTGGTTCAAGGTAAGGTGCCGCGAGTTAGCCGCTCGCGGCGAAAAAGTCACGTTCACATAAGGAAGATAACAGATGCAGTACGATTCCGCAAGCCCTTTCCCCTCTCAGACCCAAAGTTTTTCTAGCCAACAAACGCAATACGCACAACCACAACAGCAGTTACCAAACATGTTCCTCGCGAACGTTCCCCTAGTGAGCCCTCAACAAGTGCCGGGCCAACATCTCAATACCCTGACGGAGAGGGAGTTCGTCCTCAACAATGTTCCCCCATACACTAGGGCATTTCTCGTAGACTATGGCCTCTTTGAAAGAGGGCTACGTGCAAGTTTATCACAGCGATCCGTGAGGCTTTACTTGGGTACAGTTGAGGTCACGAAACTAGAAACCCTAGTAGACCAACTTGACGTTGCTCCTTCACGACTGCGAGATGTGAAATGGGATGAAGTAAGGTTAGCATTTTTAGAACATGCTAAGTACAAAAGTAAACAGCAAAAAGAACTAGAAAAGCAGCAATCTGCCGCTGAAAAAGGGGATAAGCAGGAAAGGATGGATATGTTTTGTGAGAAGATGGTCCCCCTTATCAGTCAAGCAATCCTCATAAGAAAGAAGTCAAGAGAAAAGGCGGATAAGTCCGCGTTCTTCTTCTTTCTTAGGGACGACAACACCGTAGAGCAACTATTCGAGAAGTCTAAGGATATGTCTGAAGCAGACTTAAGGCACACAAAAGGGCGACTGCAATCACGTAGGTGCCCCCATGGGACAAGCGAGGAGGATTGCGCGATCAATGGCTGCAACAGGAGAGGGGAGTGCAGCTTCATGCGCTATCTCTACTCCCAGTATTCAGATTCAGGGGTACCTCTCACGCTTCCTGTCTTTGGCAAACTGCTCGGAGCACTCTTTACCCAGAGCTCGAAGGAGGGTGTGCAGCACGTACCGATCCTCTCTGACATCCCGTCTGATGTTGTCCGCTTTAGGTTGCCCTTGCCCAAGTCTAGTAGCCTAGATGCCTGGAATGCCATTCTCCGCCGCATGTCCTGCCCGGTCACATTCATTTGTTGGATAGCAAAGCTTTTCACGCCGAATGATGGGGGGAGACAGGCGCTTTACTTACACGGTTCAGGTAAGACGGGAAACACAACCATAGCCAATGCGCTCGTAAACTTTCTCGGACCCGAGGTAGCAACGTCAATCACATTCCGAAAAGAAGATGAGAATTCCTTTCGCACCCTCATGCGTTCTGGTAGCCTTTTATCCGTGGCGGGCGACGTTGGCGAAAGCAACGTTTTCAGCACTGATGCGTTTAAGAGTGCCACCGGAAACGAAATAAAGATGGGGGAACAGAAGTACGGGGAAATGAAAAATGTAGCTACATACACAAAGGTGTTAATCACATCAAACAATCCATTGCTTATAAGCCCCCTACAGGCAGCTTCGTATTCGCGTGTAGTTTATATATACATGGACCCTGTTTCTGAAGGAGAAATGCAAGATAGGGAGCGCATAAGTGAACGCCTTGAGAAAGAGCTACCTTTATTCATTTTGCAATGTAGGTCTTTTTGGGAAAATGAAATAAAGGAGAAGGGGTTAACGAAGGATGGTGAAGTCCCAATAACAAGAAGCTCGGCTTCGATGCGTAGGAGAATTGAGTATGCTGCTGACAGAGCAGTTCGCGACTGGATGTACACACATGTTGTTGCTGATGATCAACCGTATAGACAATATGCTGGAAAGACTTTTGATGATGTGTTTACAATCCCAGCCATGATAACATATGAAGAGGTAAGAGAAAGTGTCGCAAAGATTATGAGAAAAGAGAAAGGGGAGATGGATTTCCTCGATAGGAACGCGGTTAATCTTATGGACCTTATTGCGAAAAGGTTTGAGAACTCCCGCAGATGCCAAAAACCTCAAAAGTTCTTCAATGATTGTGGTAAATCAATTGAGATACGTGATTCAATTAGAGGGCTTAGGATAAGTGATGATCCTGTGTGCGATCTGGATATGGGCGGACTTGAAGTACGTGAAGTTTCGCATGATTATGGATTATATTTGGGGGAATGCGTCAGGATGCAACGAACTTCCCCTTATCCGCACCAACAGCAACAACAATTGCCTGCGCATGATGACATATGGGGAGATTTGATATGAACTTCTTAGAAGAGCTAGAAGAGCTAGAAAGATTACGAGATGAGGCGCACAGACTGTATAACAGAATAACGAACCAGATCACTTTGCTGAAGAAAAGGATGCACCCACTAGAGAACCTCAAGGATATTTCCTCACGAGAAAAATACAGCTCTCTTCGCAAAGTCCTCATCGAACTTCAGAATCAGAGAGTGAGGGCCTCAAAGCTACGAACAGCGGCAGAGCATTTCATTAAGTCTGCGGACAAGGTATTCATAATTGAGGCTGATTGGGAATTCACGATGAAGCTAGAGTTAGCAAGGATGTTGGTTCCAGTATATCCAATAAAGCGTGTTGGTGACGATGATTTTGAGGTCTACTTGCTCCGCAACGACAATACCCTTGAGTTATTGTTTGAGACTGGAGCTACTGTTGGTGTTCATGATGGTCAAAGAGCTTTCTTGGACCTTGTAGTAGCTTCTTGCCCTTTTGGGGAGAAGAAGGCGTGCAGGTGGCCCACGAAGGATTGCAAATCCAAGGATAGTAGGTGTAGCTTGAGGTCATTTTTATTTGAACACATTGATAATGATGCATACAGTTTCCATGAGATCCTTGAGTTGGTAATAGCCCTGCATAACATTGAGGAAAAAAAGCACGCACAATGGGGAGACCTGATATGAAGACAATCGTAAACCGTTTTTATGCTATGGACACGGAGTTCTACAACACTAAAGAGATGTACGTTACCCCTGTATGCGCTTCAGTTGTTGTGGGAGGGAAGACAAAAACCTTCATACATCCACAGCAAACGCAGGACTTTGTTGATTACATTAGAGAGTTGCACTCTGAAGGGTACA
>CAZIJP010000234.1:1792-3178 GCA_964539615.1 uncultured bacterium | reverse complement strand
TGTTATTTGCACTAAAGTATTCAACCGCCTTTGTAACATCAAAGCCACACAACTTGACACGTTCATACGCTATTTCCCACGCTTCCTCACCGCTTAGTTCGTTCAACATTACCATGTCCTTAAGGTGCTGTATCAAGTGCGTAGGCGATTGTGGTGGGTAGATGTTGTTCAGACAATAACTATTCACAAGTTCCTCAAATGTTTTGTCATCAATATTTTCAAACACTCGATACCACACCTTGACTACCAAGTCATTGTCTAAGTCAACTTTCAAGTTCACGTAAAACGCATTGAGCGTTTCCATTTGTTGTGCAAACATTTTCTTACTTAGTTTACTCATCTTTTCCATTTATAAAAGCCTCCCAACGATTAGTAATCTTTTTCTCAATAGGTACTGCATAGGTAAGTTCATCATTCCAACCGCCACGATTAAGCCACGTGTAAGGGTGCGGTATGTATTGAACATCTTTCCACGATTCAGACTTCTTTTGTTGTGTGATAGAAAGCACTAAGTCATCAACAAATTCTTGAGTAATCTTGCGAACCTTAAACCACTTTTGACACTTGTCCTTGCCTACCTTTTTAGGATACACTTCCCAGAATTGTTCAAACATCACATCGGTTTTCATCACTGGGTTTTTGAGTTCTTTAGGTTTCTTTGGTTCTTGAACCTCAACCGTTTCTTTTGCAACGATAATCGGTGTTATATCATCATCACTATCAACATCATCTTGCTTTGCTTCCTTGTTGCGAACACGCCAGTTTCTAACACGTTCAGTTGATGAACCCAAGCCTAACATCTTCTCGGTTTCAAGCATACGAATTGTGCCATCATCAAGCGTTTCAATGAGGTTTAGGTTGGTTAGAAGTTCGAGTGCTTGCACCACGATTTCAACCGTTATACCAGTTACAGCCGACAGCATTTGTGGGTTGTATGGTAGTTTCTCACTAAACCTCAATGAGCCATTGTGGTCTATGCTTTCTACAAGCAGTTTCAAGTAGAACATGCTCATTATGATACCGTTGGGGTATGCCTCAATGATTCTAATGTCATGTCGCTTGAAGAAGTGCCGTTCAAGTTTCAACCAATAATATTTAATTTGTTCTTTACTTTCCACTTGAACCACCATCTCCCTTTACTGTAATGCGATAATTACCTATTGATATGCAATTACCACCATTTTTTTTATAATGTTCGGAAATAAACCCCACATTTTTACCAATAAACCTACAAGCCATACTCATGCTTCTAAATTCTTGATATTCACCACTTATATCATCATAAACCAATGTCTTTTTACCAGTTCCTATTAAACCATTTTCAAAAGCATGTCTAATATTATCAGCAAGGCTTATAAGTTCCAAATTGCATAAATAATTATTCAT
>CAZIJP010000234.1:0-1782 GCA_964539615.1 uncultured bacterium | reverse complement strand
GTCGCTTGAAGAAGTGCCGTTCAAGTTTCAACCAATAATATTTAGTTTGTTCTTTATTCTCCATAATCGGTTGTCCTTTCATTAGAACGGTGAATCTTCTGGATTAGTTTGTGGTATTTCAATGTCGTCTTGTTTGTTGTAATCGCCTCTAATATCATCAATGCGTTCACAGTCTGCGATGTGTTGGTTGATTATTTTCATATCGTTGGCACTGAACATAAACATCGGTATCTTTTTCTCTTTAGCACATTTCTTAATATTGTTGCTTGCTACAAGCATGTCAGACCATACTTGGTTTCTATCGAACTCGATTTTATCGGAGTGGTATGTAACGTCCTTATAACCGAATGTGAGTTGCGGTATCTTTCTTGTCTTTTGATATTCAGCAAGTTTTTCACGCAATTCTTTTTCTTGGTTCTCGTTGAAGAAAACCCAAAACATTGTAACACTTGATAGGTTGCTCATGTTAGCTAAGAATATTCCTTGATAGGTTTCGGTTTCTGGATACTTTCTATCAACCGCTATCGTTTGCCAATCGCTCTTTTTAACGAGTGTGTTGGTGTGTGTTTCGCCTGTTGTTTCGTTTGTGATTTCAACGTCTTGATACACAGTATGTGTCTTGCTCTTAACCTCAATCACGAACCCTGTAACCTTGCCTGTTGAGGTGTCCTTAACCTTGATACCGATGTCAATTCTGCCACCAAAGTTTTGGTCGCCTTTTTTAGTTTCTTTATCATAGTGCCACATATCCCCATACGTGAATTGCTTGTCCGCAAAGATGATAACCTCTACGTTTTCCTTACCAAACTTTTTGCTGAAGTAGTCCGCAACCGCTTGTCCTACGAAGTGTTCAGCAACATCGCCTCTGAACATGTAGAACGGATCGATGTCATCTTGTTTTTCCAATAGGTTTAATAACCCCATGATTTCAGCACCTTGCGATTGAAAATCGTTCTTACCGATTAAGGTTGGAAACGCACGAGATGTTACTTTCTTTGCAAAGCATTTATCGTATTGAATGTGAACGTATGTGCCGTCCACTGACAGTTTCACATCGTTCTTAATTACCATATCATTTCCCATAATTTGTTTTTTATAATCCTCCTGTTGCAAAGTTTCCCTGTTCCTTACACACCAAGATTTTTAAGTCTTGATGATGGAATGGTTTAATTTTTGATTTGATGTATTGATAGTATTTGATTTCATCGCCTTGAACCCTGTCGCTTGATGAGGTGTGCATAGCGAATATGCGTTCGCATTGTGATAGGTCTATACCGTTCAAGGTCTTAACGAACGTTTCCACACTCATGTGAGAATAGATAATGCGTTCATATCGTTTGATGTTTGCATAGTTTGAAGCGTCTAAAGCGTTTTGATATGCCATGTATGTGATGTTGTGAAAGTGGTTCGCCTCACCAAATATCATGTTGAACTTTATACCAGTCTTGTTAAGGTTGAAAGGCATGAACATCGTGTCAATGAAGAATAAGATGTTGTATGTGTTTGCGATTGTGATGATGTAACCAAAGACCTTTAAGTAGTCGTCCTCGTTATATTCCTCATCTCTCGTAACCAATTCCTTTTTGGTGTGCAGCATGTTTTTCTTTTCATCATGTTCCAGAGGGAACGGTGTGATAGATATTTTAGGTGCGATATACTTTTTAACCATTTCATTGACTGGTATCGCATACCCTTTATAATTCGTGCTGTTCACATCAACCCCAGCGTTTTCAAAAACCGATATGGGTGCGTAAACCACCTTGCCAATGTCTAACAATTCTT
>CAZIJP010000233.1:0-3218 GCA_964539615.1 uncultured bacterium | reverse complement strand
GCAAAAAACAATACGGAACTTTCGGTAACGGGATCCTTCTACCGGTGGTAATACAATGACAAGTATGCCTGAAGACAAAGCCGAATTAATGCATTTTGTTCAGTCAAAGATGCCTGGTAAAGTTATAAAAGATGTAAGCATGCATAATCTGCAAAACAGTAAATTCCGATTGATACTTGTAGCAGTTTCAAATGAAGAACCTCATTGTATCATAATCAATAAACAGACCTATACATATTTAGTATTTCCAATACATGAATTAGCACAAGTTATTATGCACCATACCGATAATGACCTAGGGCTGATTCAATTTTTTAACAGCCTATCGAAGAAATGAAATTAAAAGCATATTCATCTATAGTTATTCTTTTCATTGTTTCCGCATCATATCTTTTCTATTCATTATTCGATTATTCATCAATGATGCACATTGTGTTATTTGCTTTTGCTGCATATTTATGTGCTTTCCAAATACGATATAAAAGGATCTCTTTTGGATTTATAGTGTTTTCTTTATTTATGGCAATGGTATATTATTATTCAATCAACAAAGGCTTTACACCCGTTATTGATATGATGGTGTTTAGGACTTATTTTGTTGAAAAGGCACAGTATTTTCACGATATGCGCTACTATGCATTTATAAAATCATTAATGATAGGAGACCGGACGCTTCTGGATGTAGGAACGAAAGACATGTTCCGTACAACGGGATGTTTCCATTTGATAGCTATCAGCGGATTACATTTCGGAATAATAGCAGGAGTATTGCATATTATTTTGCGTAATGTTTCTTATAGAATGCGGTACTGTATCATAGCAGGCATATTATTGTTTTATTTAATGATAACCGGATTTCCTGCTTCAGCGGTCCGCGCATATATCATGTTGATAATCTATTATATTGCACGAATAGTTTTTATCCGCACCCATATGATGAACATCTGGGGTGTTGCAACGGTAATCATGGTTGTTATAAATCCGCGTTATTTTAACGATCTTGGATTTTGGCTTAGCGTTATATCGACATTGGGATTAATTCTTGCTTTACCTTATATTACTGCAACAAAAAATATTATTATACAAAGTTTTATTATTTCTTGCGCCGCACAATGTGCATTGTTGCCGTTATTATTTTATTTTTTCGGTTATGTTAATTTTCTGTCGCCTATTTTAAATGTTGCGGCAGGATTTCTTATAATCCCGATCACATGGATAGGATTTTTATTTTTTTTACCGTTACCGATATTTATTACAAAAATACTGATTTTCATTGATGAGAAATTAAGCAGTATTTTATTTTTTTTCATCGGTAGTTTTGATAGAAATGATCTGATCATCAAATATGATTCGATCACGTTACCGATCATCGTAGCTTATTATTGTATTTGGGGCATAGTGATGTATTTATTGTGCAGAAAAAATATCGTAAAAAAATGCGCTGAACAATAATTGAACCGATCGATTGATCGATGCAGGGATGATCGTTTTTTTTGTATCATTGAGTGTGCGGTAGATCGTAAAGTTAGGGGTATATATATATAATGCAGGAATACCTTTTTTGATAAATAAAATATCTTCCATATATCCGCCGTGTGCTACCGTTAGATCCAGATTCGGGAACGGATTGTTTTCCTCGATTTTTTGATAAAGGTCCAGATAATCAAGACCGCCTCCGATAGTAATTACCGGGCTGTTCAAACCTAAATTTTCCAATTGAACCATAAAGAGGGTATTGTCAACGGTGATCTCACCGCGGTCGAGCAGATCTTTACCGCCTAATAATCCTTCTTCTTTGCAAGAAAATACAACAAAATAAATATCATTCATGCGTTTATTGGGTACTTTAGCTAAATTTTTGGCGAGTGCTAATAAGGCTATTGTGCCTGAGACAGATGAATTTGCCGATTCATAAAATAATGACGGCGGTTGTTTGCCGAAAGAATCAAGACTTGCAGTGAAGTAGATCCTTTTTTTTGTTTGCGCATATTCTTGTGCAGCAGGTAAATAACCGATCACATTAACGGAATGTTCACGCTTAATAGTAAGATTTATCATCATGGTTATCGATGTTTTTAGATCGATCGTATAGGGATATTTCGATTTGACAATGTCATTCTGTAATTCCAACAGATCGAATGTTTGATTTGGTAAGAGAGATTGTAAGCCTTGCTTTGAAACAATACATTGCGGAAAATCGGATATTCCGTAAGTAGGCGGAACATATGACGCGTTTTGGGAGAAATAAGCGGTTGGAGCATTAAGATCTACAAATATGATACCTGATGCGCCATAATTTTTGGCAAGGTAAGCCCGGTAGTATAAATTCTGATATTTTGCCGTATTGGTAATAAATCCTGATGGGATCTCGCGAATGACCACAACGACCTTGTTTTTTACATCAATATTGCTGTATTCATCATATTTGTCCTGCGGTTCTGAAATTCCGTAACCTATAAAGACCATCGGGATATTTTCTATAAAAGCCGATCCGCTTGTCAATGGTATGATAAAATCCTTACCTAAGATCAAGGGAGTCTCGTTATTGACCATAACGATCGGTTCCGAAGAGAGGGTTTTGGACGTGAATGAGAATTTTTGAATAAATTCCTGACCGGCAGGTTGTATCCCCGAAGCCTGAAATTGACTTACTATATATTTTACGGCGTTATCATATTCGGGAGAACCCGGATATAATCCGCGTGTTGTTGAATTGATCAACCCCTCTATATGCTGCTGAACCGTATCGGTATAAACCGATTTTTGAAGATATATCATATATTCTTTTTCAGTAGATTTCTTTGAACAAGAGAGCATCAGAAATGAAGATAGTATAAAGATTAATAGGTTTTTCACAAGGCTGATTATACGTATTTATGAAAAAAATGCAAGCAGTATGTCGTTCTAATATAATAAAAAAGCACGGTCAAAAGACCGTGCTTAAAAAGATCCTTTAATAAGTTCGAATCAGCCCTGAGAAATTGCGCCTACCGGGCAAACAGCAGCACATGCCCCGCAATCAACGCATTTATTGGGGTCTATTGTGTAAATATCGCCTTCTGCAATAGCTTCAACGGGACATTCAGGTTTACAGGTTCCGCATGCAACGCAAGCGTCAGAAATTTTGTATGCCATATCCATACCTCCTGGGTTTTGGTGACGTGATTATACAACATAATTTTTATCCGTCAACGGAAAATTCAGAGTTCCCTAAAAAG
>CAZIJP010000232.1:0-3222 GCA_964539615.1 uncultured bacterium | reverse complement strand
CCGTAGCAACGGTCGATAAACAATTTCAACTGTGCCGTATAGGTAAACCAGTAGATCGGCGAAGCCAGAAGTATTGCAGAGGCGTTCAGTATTTTTTCATAACAGGCTGCCATATCATCATTGATCACACAATATTTTGCTTTTTTATTTCTGCACCCATCGCAGGCCATGCATGGTGCGATCGTCAGGTTACGAAGAAACAGTTCTTCCACTGCAACATTATTTTTTTTCAGTTCATCGACGGCGGTCTGTGCCAGATAACTGCTATTACCGTTTTTACGGGGGCTTCCGTGAACGACGAGGACGGATTTATTCATAGTGAACCTCCTGTTTGTCTTTTTACGGTTCAGTATTTGAAACGTTCCGGCACTATATCACTTCTGCATGAATCGTTTGATACGTTCTTTCGTCGGCGGATGCGTTGATATTAAATTGATGACAGGGTTATCGATTGCTTCCTTGTCAAGCCGAGTGAGGATATCGGAAAAACTGGTAAGCGGCAGATTGTTGCCTTGCAAATAACGATAGCTGAAATCATCAGCTTTATTCTCGAAATTACGCGAATATTTTCCTTCGATCATCATGATCGGTACCATTGCCGCAAGATTGGTCACTGAAATAAAATCTCCCATGATCATACTGAGCAGTATCATCACCGACGAGCCTTGCAATACCGAGCGCAGCGCATGATGTTCCAATGCATGGCCGATCTCATGGGCCATGATCGATGCGATCTCGTCATTGTTTTCTGCAGAATTCACCAGCTGATCGGTCACGATCACGATACCGCCTGGTAATGCGAACGCATTTGCTCCGATATCTTTTCCATCCCTGAGAAGTAATTTGAATGATTGCGGCGCATTGAAATATCGACATACATTCGTAAACAATGTCTGTATTTCCGCTTGTTTTTCTTCTGGCAATGTTGTTGTACCCAAATATTGTTTATCAAAAGTTTTCAATGTCATATCGGATAGGGATGTGCTCACGGATTCGGGAAGATTATACGCGATCTGTTTGGCAGCATAGGGTATGCCGATGAAATATACGCCTGCTATAAATGCCAACACACACATAAACGCAATAGCGATATAGCGTAAGTTTGTTTCCAGCATATGGATGAAACGGCTGCCTTGTTGTGTTTGCATGGACATGCAAATCTCGTCAATTGCATCGTTCATATCCGTGTAAAATATACTGCCGTCGGGTAATTCGATCTTTCGCTGAATATTCCCGATACGCGGTGCAATTTTTATTTGTGCAAATGAATAGGTCTTGATACCGGAATCACTTGTGATCTCGATGGTGTTGTAAGGTATAACGGATAGTAAGGCACTTATCTCAGCAGGGGTTTTGCCGTCAAAAAGCTTACCGCTTATTTTATAATCCGATATCGAAGTCATAATTAAAGACATCACCGACCTCCTCGCCGATCGCGCCCATCGCCGTACGGTCTCCGGCCTCAAACTGATCCCAACCGCCGGAAAGTTCGACGTGAATATTTTCTGTCATATATCTGGCATTGCGAACCATCACCCATGGAGTGGCGATCCCGACTGTAAAGACCAGTAGCAGGTAATTTACGACATACAATTTAAAAACATCAAGGAATTTTAGTGAAGTTTTGACTTTGCCATAATTTAGTTGAATATAATTGTATAAAAGTTCCACTTTTTTTGTTTTTGTGTAGGCGTATATGAATAAAGCTGCAAAGCCTGCAAGAAATGCTAAGATAATCAGCGTAACGGTATTTGTTGCGGATGGAGCCGTTCCACCCATTGAACCCAATGCCATAAATAAAGGGATTGCAATAATATATGCTCCAATACCCATAGCAAAAGTTATACCGAAAACTTCATAAAATTTACCGATGCTGCCAGAATATGAGAACGATGTTTTACCGTACCGGTAATTCGATACGACAAAATTGGTTTGGTTGTAATCTGCAACAGGTTTTACAAGACCGACGAGCATTCCTAATAATTGCCATAAAAAGAAATTTCCATATGTTGCCGAGACTGTACCGGTAAAAGCAAAATTGATATTTCGATATGATGAATAACGGGCATTAAAGCGAAGTGACTTGTAAATAAGCCATGGCATAAAACAGAAACCGACAACGATCGTTACTAATGATGCCCACGGTACAGTGTTGCGTGTAATATACGCTATTGCAAGTAATAAGAATGCGATCAGTCTTCCTATAAGTATCCTGATCGGATCCGCGTTGTATTCAAAAGGAGTGCCGTCCAAAAGTGTATTGCCGTAAAAATAGCGTTTTGTACGCACTTTTGCCCAGGCGGAATAAATCCCAAATGTGATTATCGTCAGAAATAAATTCATTATCCATATTTTAAAATATTCATTGCCGTCACCGGTGAAGCGAATGGAATGTAACACGGGCTTCGGTAATTCGGGGATGTTCGGGATAGTAACTTCGGCATCTGGAAGATCATCATTGAATGATGTTGAATCTTCCGGCAAAAAAAGAAGCGTGCCGCATTTTGTGCAATAGAGCGAATCGCCGGGTTGCTTGCCGCGTATGATTATGCGGTTACCGCATTGAGAGCAAAAAAACGAGAACCCCATAAAGCCCCTTTCGTGATCAAATTAATGTAAAAGATCCGTAAGACTGATTTCGGTGTATCAATATTATTATGCAGATAATTAATTTTGTCAACAGAATACGAAAAAACAATTACTTTTTCAAAAATAATCTGAATGCGGAATATGCAAGCAATAAGGCAAAAGCTTTCCTGAGTATATGCTCAGGGATATACGGGACAAGTTTTGCCCCGAAATATCCGCCGACAACAAAACCGATGCAAATCAAGGCGGCCATTCTTATGTCAACATTACCGTGTTTATAATACTCGTAGGCTGCAAAAAATCCTATGGGAGGTACCATCAAAGCAAGTGTTGTGCCCTGGGCCAGCGGTTGTGAGAAATTAAAAATAAAAACAAGCACAGGAATAACCAGTAATCCTCCGCCTATACCGACAAGACCGCTGATCATACCGATAATAAGGCCGATACCTATCACAACGATCATCATGGTCACCGACATATGAGCTCCTTTTTTATACTGTTGTTTCATGTGCCGATGATACATCGTTCAGATTGTTGCCGCAAGTAGTTTTCGCCGGGTTAAATCTTTTATTGACAGGATCGGATGCCGACGTATACTTATCAATCAACACGGAGGTTCGACGTGGAAACTAC
>CAZIJP010000231.1:0-3270 GCA_964539615.1 uncultured bacterium | reverse complement strand
TTGATATCGTGCATGACGGGCATTGTCTGCATTGTATAATCGGCGAGCAGGATAGAAGCGCCGTTCTTTTATCGGTGAAACGCGTATTGAAACCCGGCGGCGTGTTCTTTGTCGGTACGATGTCGGGAGAATGGACACCTGTACTTGGCGGAGAGTTTGATAGCGTTACTCGCTGCATGGTGGTAAGAGATCTTGCAACACGGTATATAGGGTTGCAGGAAGATATCCGCAGCGAGATCATAAATGCGGGATTTGTAATAGAATATGAATCATTCATACCGTATGAAAAAGATGAGACCGGTACGTTTGGTGAATTGATCATTACGGCAATAAAAGAATAGTATATTGTTCTGATCCCTTTACACAGTCTTTTTCTGTGCTATATTTTGACTGTTGCAAAAAGAATACAAAAACATTGTATACGGAGGCAAGCATGATAAAATTCGGGATTCTTTTGATCTGTTCATTTCTGGCGGTCATTACCGTTTACGCACAAGATTACCGCTCGCTTAGCGGTCACGAAGATGCCGTCTATTCAATAACCTATTCTCCGGACGGCAACTATCTTGCGTCCGGCAGTGCTGACAAGACGATCAAAATATGGGATGTAGCATCGGGGAAATGTATTCTCACTATTCCGAGCGACAGCGGTACCGTTTATACAGTTGCTTATTCGCCTGACGGGAAAATTCTTGCATCCGGCGGTTATGACGGTACCGTAAAATTCTGGGACCCGTCGACGGGTAAATGCATGCGAACCATGATCGGCCACAAAACATCCGTAACCTCGATCGTGTTTTTCCCGGATGGGAAAAGGATCGTTTCCGGTAGTACTGATACGACCGTGAAGGTTTGGGATGTTGTAACGGGCACGTGCCTGCATACGTTGACAGGGCATCGATATAATGTAAATGGTGTGGCGGTTTCACCCGACGGTTCCAAGATACTTTCAGCCAGTTATGATAATACGATAAAAATATGGGACGCGACAAGCTATGCTTGTTTGGCAACATTGAACGATCATTTGAATTCGGTTCTCTGTGCGGCGTTTTCACCCGACGGGAAATATATCGTTTCGGGAAGCTCCGATACTACGATCAAACTCTGGGATGCATCGACATTTGCATGTCTTGAAACATTGAAACTGCAACGGTTTGATGTGAAAGCGGTGTTGTTCTCACCGGACGGCAAGTATTTTGCTTCGGGCGGTTGTGATTTCACGGTTCGGATCTGTGCGACGCATTCCCGGCGGGTAGTAATGACGATGCCGCGGTATGAAGATACTGTTTCCAGCCTTGCATATTCACCCGACCGAAATTATATAGCTTCGGGAAATTTTGATAAGATCATACGAATTCGGTCGTGTACATTAAAAGGGCAGATTCGCGATCATGTACAGGGAAAATTGAACGGATGGCTGAAAAAAGGTGAATTTGAGAAAACTGCCGATTATAACAAACGTATAAGTCCTCCTGTGCGAGAGGCGAAGATAAAGGAATTTACCGCTGAGGTCGTACGTGTGATGAAAACGGAGTTTCTGAAAACGGTCGGCCCCGGTTCAATGAACCTGCAGAGCTATGATGCGGACAATGAATCATTTCTCATTGTTCTGGCGAACGGTCAGAACATATCGATGAACGTGCCTGCAAAGGATGCAAAATCATTCAAGGAGCAGTGGGAGAAAATTAGCATTGAAGCATCAGATGCCGCTATCATCGGCGATGCGTTTGAAGTGACAAAACTTGTAATGAAAAACCATGCATTGCGTAAAACATATACCTATGACAGCAAATCTCCCGCACCGTATACCGCATTGGATATACAGTATTCATATGATGATATTACCGTCGATGTGCCGTCAGCTAACCAAAATAACGGTACCGTTATTACGACCGGTACAATGACGGTAGGCAGATCAGATATTGACATTGATATTCCTAAAACGCGAATGAACAATCCGGATGCCATTGCCGTTATCATCGGCAATAAAGATTATACAAAAACGAAACCCGTCGATTTTGCGATCAATGATGTTCAGGCGATGAAAAAATATCTGATCGACGTCTTCGGCTATAAAGAGGGAAATATACTGGTCATTCAAAATGCCGGAAAAGGTGATTTTGAAACGCTGTTCGGGACTGCCGGTAATCCTAAGGGTAAACTGTACAATCTGATTAAAAGTAAAAAAAGCGATGTTTTTATTTATTACGTCGGCCATGGAGCGCCGGGCGTGAATACAAAAAAAGGTTACTTTGTGCCGGTTGAGTGTGATCCGCAGTATGTGGAATTGGGCGGATATCCGATCGATACGTTCTATGCAAACTGTGCGTCATTACAAACCAGGTCAATGACGATCGTTCTCGACGCGTGTTTTTCAGGCACCGATCTATTGAAAAACATGTCGCCGATGGTCATAGAGGCAGTTAATCCCGCAATAGGGATTGATAATGCCGTGGTTTTCGCATCAAGTACCGGCAGCCAGGTATCAACATGGTATAATGAAAAAGGACATTCATTGTTCACGTATTATTTTTTAAAAGCGATACATGGTAAAAACGCAGATGCGAATAAAGATGGGAAATTAACGATTCAAGAGCTATACTTGTATGTGCGTGACGAAACAAACGGAATACCGTATCAAGCCCGTCGACTGCATGGTGTCGAACAAATGCCGACAGTGGAGAGCAAGGATATGTCGAAAGTGATGGTCACGTATTAATGAAAGGTAAGGCGGTTGTCATGGTACGCAGTTTTGTGATCCTTGCGTGTGTTCTGTTTATGACGATACAGGTTCATGCGCAACGTCGGAGAGTTGACACCACCACTACGACCACCACAACCCCGGTCATTGTAGCCGGGAGATCCGATGTTGATTCGCAGCTGCCTGTCACGACAATGTCCAATCCTGATGCGATCGCCGTAATAATCGGCAATAAGGATTATAAAAAGACTAAGTCCGTTGAATTTGCCATAAATGATATGGTTACAATGAAAGAATATCTGATCAAAGTATTCGGTTATAAAGAAGAGAACATTTTTGTCGTGCAAAATGCCAGCAAGGGCGATTTCGAGCTGTATTTCGGGAATGACACAAATTACAAAGGCAAGCTGTTCAATGCCGTAAAAATCGGCATAAGCGATGTGTTCGTTTACTATGCAGGGCACGGCGCTCCAAGTATGAATACTAAAAAGTGATATTGCGTGCCGGTAGAAGGTGATCCGCAGTATGTTGACCTTACAGGCTATCCTCTTGATCTGTTCTATGCTAAT
>CAZIJP010000230.1:0-3292 GCA_964539615.1 uncultured bacterium | reverse complement strand
CGACAAAAGCAAATTTCTAACACGGAAGCTATGGTTATGAAATATGTGATAACAATCGGTTCAGTATTGTTCGAAAAAAGGACGGTTGATTATTTTCATTGTTATTGGCATGCGGGAACGGTAATTCGGGTATCTGTTTTCCCAAGAACGCACACAGTTTTTCCCAACCGTCGCCTTGCTCCCAACACAATTCGATCAGGTCATCGGGGCGGTCTTTAAAAAACTCGCGTACCGATGAATTATGACTGCGATAAAATTCCAAATATTTTTCCTCATGCCCGTGCGGATAGTTGTAGCCGTAGGCCATTTTTCGGACTGTGGCGAACGGCCGTGTAAGCATTGAATGTTTTTTCAGGCTTTTCAACCAGCAATCCTCATTCTTGCGCACGGTCAGTATGAACTTACTTCCGGGAAACTGTGTGTCGAGTTCTTTATAGATCAAAGGCCATGGCCAATCCGAGAAAACATCATACATAGCCACTACCGATGCGACGGAGGTAAAATCATGTTTTTTGACTATGTCTTTTAACAACTGATTGTTGAAATGTTCAGATCGTAATCCGAGTAGTTTTGCGCATTCATGCAAGGTTGTCGTGCCTGTCTTATTCAGGCCGATGCAGAAATATTTTACGGTCGGTTGCGACATTACGGTTCCTTTGGCGGCAATGGCTTTACGCCGAAAAGCAACCGAAGCACGGCAACGCGTTTGATGATCTCATACAGCACTAATGTGATTACGAACGTAGCTTCGCTTATAAAGAAAAATTTCGGCCATACACCCCATTCCTGTTTGATGATGTAATACCCTACGCAGATGATCACGGTCTGATGGAGGATATAGAACGGATACACGGCCCTGTTGGCATATGAGAGGAATTTCGACGGCATCGTAAGAAACTTGCGCGCATAGCCGAGCACCGCCAGCAACATGAAGGAACCCATGAAGAAGTTGGCCGTAATTTGTATAATAGCATTAAGATGCGGATTCGGAATAGTCGCATAAATATTGGCGAACCAGAGTATGAAATGAATTGATGTGAAAAGGATGCCTCCGATCAATGCAATTCGCCGTTGTTCACATACGGAATCCATGATCTTTTCCCGTGATGCCAGGATATACCCGATAATGAATATATACAGCGACACCGTGAAATTCGCCCAGTCGTGCAGCAGGTCGTGCGTGGTCGGGAAAAAAGGATCAAGCAGCAGATTCAACAGGTACGCCGGTAATAACAACAGGAATACTTTTGCACCTGAAAGTTTTACCTCAAGCGAATCAAGCCATTGTGCGCCCTTATCACTGCGCAGAAAACGAAACACGGGGATACAGATCAGTGAAAACACGAAAAGGTACGCGATGAACCACATATGATGCCAGGATAGGCTTCCCACGGGATACGGCACGAAATTGAATACCGACGAATAAAAATCTAAGAAGGTCTGATGGCTGCCCTTTTGCAGATGTTCAAAATAGATCTGCGGCGGTACGATCACCAGCATGCCGAAAATAAGCGGTATGAGCAAGCGCTTTGTGCGTTCAAGCGCAAATGCATTCATCGTGCGTTTTCCGAGCGCAAAATACGAACCGGCGCCGGACACGAGAAATAACAACGGCAAACGCCAGCGGTTCACGAGCGTCATGAAGATTTCCATGGTAAGGCTTGTCTCATAATTCTTGATATGAAAATCCCATGATACGAAGATCATACCCGTATGATAAAAAATAAGCAGCCCGAAAGCGATCACGCGAAGCCAATCGAGTTCGTAGCGGCGGGTAGTTGTAATCATTTCCATAAAGAAATAATATGGGGCATAATCAGAAATGTCCAGAGTTTTTTCCGTGATACTGTTCCCCGATTTACGAAGATGGATTTAAAAAGTGATAGAGAGTAGTAACCCCATGCGTATTCGGTTCATCGCGCAAAGATCGGTAATTTTGTGATTTTTCGGTCTATAGGCTACTATAAAAGTGAAGGTAATTTGGATAGAGAATCAAAAATCTTTATACGAATAAGCACCATCTTCCTTTAAATCGTACCCATAACAAACCAGTCTATGTGGCCATGCAACTGTGCCATCCGGATTATACTTTTTATAATAAATTAGTGCTATTGGATAATCAGTGCGAGCATTATTAACCTCGGATACATCTTCAGATTGTGTTAAAAGGTCAAATAATTTATTTGGTGAATCAATGTCCTCAAACTTCGATATATAAAATACTTTATTTTGATTGTTTTGAGTGTCACCGATATTGCTCCAACTATATTGAAATCCATTTAAGTATCTAAATATCAAAATATCATCTTTTGCTGAGTTATAATACTCAGATGAATTTCGCTGAAGAAACAAATTCGCATATCTTGGATTTATTCCCATACCCGCAGATTGGATAACATCGGTAGCAGAAGTTATATAACACCCAACTTGTCCAATCGTGCAATCACCTGATTTATTCATTTTATCATTTATCCATGGCATCAGAAAATGCGGTGTTGGAGCTTGACCATTCGACGTTACAAGGATTTGATGAAAGTGAGGAAATAGAAAATTCATATTTCGGAATAAACCATTACTATTATCCCATTGCCGGTAGTAATCGTATTTCATGTTTATATTTTTATTTATTTCGTCATGTTTTTTTTGTTGATCCAACAGTTTCTTGTTTGTTTTCTTACGCTGTTCAAGAAATAGCATTCTACGTTCTTTTCCGAAAATTATCCTACACGGAGACAATGGGTATGCATCCATTTCATATTTTTGTTTTTCAGATAAAGTATATGTATCACAGCCAAAGTTTATGCTGTAACAATTATTTGATACTTTTAAATCCAATATTTTATATTGTTCTTTATTCATCAAATTAAACCGAATTACTTTTCTTTCCTTTGCCTTGAGATTTATGTATTTTTTATCTAGCACAAAACTAAAAGCAGAAAATATAATTTCTATCTCTCCTTTGTAAATTTTATTGGTTTTGTTAAAAATTGTCATATCTATATAATAGTCTGTACTTTCTTCTAGAATATATGCACCTACTTCTTTATCAAAAAGTAGCACCTTCCCTTGCTCATCAATCAGTTCAATTTTTTCGCGTCTAATCTCAATGTCATCCATAATATCTGCTCGAACGATACCCCACTTCATCGCCATAAACACAAGCATCAGTAACAAAAACACATTAACTTTTTTCATACTATCTCCTTCTTTTTTATATATAAACGCCTCTCGGCACTTATTGTCCATTCTCAAAATACGTTAGTATTTTACTAACATATATCCAAATCTATCC
>CAZIJP010000229.1:0-3316 GCA_964539615.1 uncultured bacterium | reverse complement strand
CTTGAGATCGGCAATGTCATGGCGCATTATTATTCCTTTATGCATGATGTTGTAGATAAATACGAAAAGGCCCCCGGCGTGATCAACCGTGATGCCGTTGATTTTCAAACGGAGAAAACATATGACCTCATCATTAGCATTTCTACCTTCGAACATATTGGATGGGATGAAGAACCGCGAGACCCTTCGCGGATCCTGCTCGCATTTGATGCTATAAAAAAACTTCTTGCTCCGCAGGGTAAAATGATCGTCACGCTGCCGATCGGATACAACTCGTATCTGGATTCTTTGCTGAATGAAAACACCCTGCCGTTTTCCGAGATGTTTTATCTACAACGTATCTCTCGGGGAAACACATGGAAAGAAGTTACATGGGACGACATCCGCAACGCTCAATTCAATAAACCCTACCAAGCAGCAAACGGATTGATTATCGGGATCTTTGAAAAGACTTGATCGGCCGTATCATTGTTACCGTTTTTATAAAATTCCTCCGCCATCATTTTCTTGCCTATCATATATCCTTCGGGTATACTGTCAGAGTGAAATCAGCGTTTTAGTCATGTAGTAAATAAAGGAGGATGATTATGGGTGTGTTGTTTGCGATCATTATTGCGGTGGCCTTATGGTTTGCTTTCAATAAAATGAGAAAGATACCGGAACAAAATATCAGAGGAAAGATAACGACCAAGGTTGTTTTTGGTCTGGCTGTCTTGTTTACATTCATCATTTTTTCAAATATCGTTGTGATCGTTGATGCCGGCGAGGTCGGCGTACAGGTGTTTTTCGGAAAAGTGCAACAACGCACATTGAAAGCCGGTATCAATATCGTCAATCCGTTTGTGAATATCGTGAAATATCCGACCCGTGTGCAAGAATACACGATGAGCATCGCCGTAGGTGAAGGTCAGCGTAAAGGTGACGACAGTATCACGACCCGCACGCTTGACGGCCTTGAAGTTGCCGTTGACCTCACCGTATGGTGGGTGGTCAATCCCGAAAAGGTCAACGAGATCTATGAAAAGATCGCTCAAAGCATGTATGTGCTTGAAGAGAACATAACCCGTCCGGCAATTCGCACCGTCATTCGCGATACTACGTCCAAGTTTAAAATGGACGATCTGTATACGGAAAAACGTAATGATTATACCAATACGATCGCAGAAGAGCTGAAGGTCATTCTTAAAGAAAAGCATATCATCGTCGACCGTGTGTTGGTGCGCAATATTAAACTGCCGAAACTTGTCGATGATGCTATACAAAACAAAATGCGTTCAAAACAAGAAGAAGAAACCATGGAATATAAAAAGAATATAGCAAAAAAAGAAGCTGAGATCCGGGAAATAGAAGCAAAAGGCCTAGCTCGCGCGCAAGAGATCATCAACAGTACGCTTACGCCGTATTATCTCCAACATGAAGCGATTCAGTCCTATACAAAGCTTGCCGGTTCTCCGAACACTACCTTTGTGATCTTGCCCACATCACCGAATTCGGCAGGCATGCCGCTTATACTCGGGGGAGTAAAGTGAACGAACGAACCTTTGAACGGTTTACGCTTCCATCGTGCGACGGCGATGAACTTGCCTGCTACCGCTTGATACCGGGCACTCCGCCCAAAGCTATTGTTCAGATCGGTCATGGTATGGCTGAACATGCAAGCCGTTATATTCGGTTCGCTCGATTTTTATGCGACAACAACATTGCGGTATATGCACACGACCATCGCGGCCACGGAGCAACGACTGCAGGCGGGATGCTCGGGCACTTCGCAGATAAATCAGGACCATATAAGATATTATGTGATCTTGCGATTGTAGCTGAGAAAACGGCCATGGAGAATCCCGGCGTTCCCCGATTTTTGTTTGGGCACAGTATGGGGTCGTTTCTTGCACGACACTATGCCGCTGAACACGGCACGGAATTGTCAGGGCTTATCATCTCGGGCACAAGCGGCGATCCGGGCATTATGGGGATGTTTGCAAAGCTTATCGCCCGTATTGAAACGATAGTTCACGGCAAACGGGCAAAAAGCACACTGATGAACAAGCTGATGTTCGGTTCCTTCAACGCCTATTTTAAACCAAATCGGACTGCGTTCGATTGGCTTTCACGCGACCCCGTTGAAGTAGACGCCTATTGCGCCGATCCGTTATGCGGTTTCATCTGCACAACGCAGCTTTATGCCGACCTTATTGCTCTTGTAAAAGTAGTGAGCCGCCAAGCGCTCATTTCCTGTATGCCGAAATCACTTCCCGTATTCTTTGTTTCGGGCAGTAACGACCCTGTCGGTAATAACGGCGTTGGCGTAAAAAAAATATTCTCTCGGTTTGAAAAAGCCGGTATGACTGATCTGAAGATAACATTATATAACGATGCGCGGCATGAATTATTGAATGAAACAAATCGCGATTCGGTCTTTTCAGACATTCTGAAATGGCTAGAAAAACATCTGCCGGTACAAACAAAGGGATAATGTATGCATGATCGGAGCGTGCTTATGACAATGTTGATCATCATCGCAGTTGTTATCATCGGGATAACGGTGCTTGGATGTACATCTCCAAAACAAAAAATACTATATTCCGCTCCGTGCGGACGCAACGCAGAACTTCAGGTCGTTCGTGTTAAAGAATTTGTGGAACTCTCATATCAATTCGCTTATTATCTGTATTACAAGCGGAATGATGAAAAACCGATCCGATTGACCGGTACCGTCGGAACTCTGCCGCAAGCTATGCGGTATAAAAAAATGCTCCGTGTTGAAGATCTCAACGACGGCGTTGTACACTCAATGTTCGGCATTCATTATATCCATCCCGATCATATTTCGTCTGAAGAATTCACCGCCGTTGTTGCTACATACCGGCAACATCGTGCAGACTGGATCGAAATACAAAAAACCATTGATATTCTTGTTTATGGCGATCAGAAGATGTTCCATGAAATTTTTTCTTGTAGTAATGGCTTTTTCTTATATACGGATTTAAACGGCGGGATCACCATTACCGATAATGCAGATTACAATACGTTGTCTGCGATACCGGAAAAAAAACATTTCAACAACGTTGCTTCATTTGATGATGCTGACGTGTTACATTTCAGAAAAGGTCGGATCATTTCCGGCATTGAACAAGACCTTTATGGAAAACCGGCCAAAAAAGTACACTTTTCAGGCATCGGCGATGAAGACGAGTATGACGGATACATAGAAACGTTATGGGCCGACATTCTCTACAACAACACAGCAACAGGAATCAATACATCTGTCCTTTTATCTGCAAAAAACGCCGAGGGAAAAAGATTGGATGAAGTCTTT
>CAZIJP010000228.1:0-3330 GCA_964539615.1 uncultured bacterium | reverse complement strand
TGGGTTGGCGTGAGGTTGAAGCTGTTAGCGGAATAAATGATAGATAGCCTTGACAGATGTAACCATAGGAGTTACTGTGAAATTATGATAAAATGATTCAGGGACTCTTGGCTTCAGGATTTTTTTATAGACGATATTTACCATAAAAAGGTTCCTGCCTCCATTCGAAACCAGTTGTTCAGAAAAATACAGATACTTGATGATGCAACGTGCGACATGGACCTGCGAAGCCTGCCAAGCAACCATTTTGAAAAACTTTCAGGTAATTTAAAAGGGAAATGCAGCATACGAGTAAATAAACAATGGCGGCTTATTTTTTTCTGGAATGATTCTGGAGGGGAAGCCGTGGATGTTTATCTCGATAACCATGACTATAGGAAATGAGGTATAAAATGCTAATCACAAAACGCCAGCCTGTGAGTGTCGGGGAAATTATTAAAGAAGAATATCTTGCACAAATGCAAATCACCCAGGAACAGCTTGCAACAGCAATGGGTGTCAGTCGGAAAACAGTAAATGAAATATGCAATGGAAGACGGACTATAACAGTTGACTCTGCTTTATTGCTGGCAAAAGTATTCGAAAATACGCCTGACTTTTGGCTGAACATGCAAAGACGAAGTGACCTTTGGGCAGCGTTGAATACTCCAAAAAGAAAAGCAAGGATTGATAGAGCAAGACCTGTCCGGGAAGCCTTTGCATAAATATCCTCAGCCGTACTACACTACACCGATCTGGTGAATTTATCAATGATTTCAGGCAGGACGAATAAATACGGGAAAACAGTCCAGATACCATCCTCAATATCCTTGTAACTCCACTTGGCCTTTGTAGCCTCACTTTTCCTGGCTCCTGTAAGTATCAGGAACTCAATAAGATCCGGCACTGTGGGATGGTCACAGCATTTTAACGCTGGTAATAGGCTGCCCTGCCCGAAGCCCTCACCTCCAGAAGGAAACCTGGTAACTGCGTCATAATAATCGATAACAGTCGGGAACATCACCAGAACAGATGTCATAACAGGCAGTTGAGTCAATTTTTTAAAGTAGAGGTGTTGAAACCCTCTCCTCCTTTTCCAAATAATACCAATAAGCCAAGCCTGACCCCACCATACTAATTCTGAATTCGGTATGGTGTCCCCGGAATTAATAGGACTTTTGAAGAAAAGGGCTTTTAATAATTCTTACTCTGACCCCAATCTCCCGGAACTTGGGTTAAGCAACTTCACGAATAAGGTACTCGTCATGCAACCTTTCAGGGGCCAGTTCCAACCCATGTGGCCAGCATAAAGCTCCTGCATCAATAAAACATCGCCGTGCGAAATCAGGATTATGCAGTGGTTCCAGTAATGGTCCCTGCCTTGTGGACAAATAATCATCCAGATTAAAGTACCCTTGAACTCCATCTGAAAATTCAAGATAAATCATAAAATTCTCTTTCCAGGCACAATATAGAAGTTTAATCATAATCTGCTCCCCGGATTTTATCCAATTGTTCAAATTTTTGTGCTTTCTCCCAATTTCTTATGAGTTCTTCCTGATGGTGTAGACACCATTCCTTAACTATCAAAGCCGCTTTTCGAGGAAGACTGCCTTTATGGACCAATCCGTCTTCAATACTAGCCAGAGCTTCAAACCCTTGATATTCAACATGAATATGCGGTGGGGCGTGATCATCGTGCCACATCCGAACAACTATTCCAAAAAAAATTGATAATACAGGCATAACTGAATATCCGTCAATAATAGTAAAAAATTCATCTCAGGCAAGCACCCATTTTATATCTTATCAAAAATACATTTTGATATTTTTTATATTATGCCAAATAAGTGGGGTTCTGTAAACAGATTTAAAAATGATTATTGTGCCTGTCCCCTTTAACTTTTCTTTATTCTTAACCGCCAACAGCCGCAAATGACGGATGTGCATGATCTACCTGTCCCCATTTTCATGAAACTGACCCATGGCTCTGAAACAGAAGGTGTAGAAATGAAAAAAGCCCCCACCACCGAAGTGATGAGGGCTTTAGTTTTAGCAGGGTTCTAATTTATTTATCTAAATAGATCAGAACCCTTTGTTCAAGCCGGGGATCGGAAAAGCAAGGGTAAGAATTGTTACTCTGACCCCAATCTCTGCGGTATGGTGTCCCCCGAATTAAGGCTGGTCAGCTTACTTTCACTACCAGCACAGCACGAAAGTGATGGCTCGGGTCAAATGGTTTACCGAAGAAAGGGTCCGTAAGCATTTATGCGTACGGCATAAAGTTCGTACCAGGACAAATGGGTATAAACGGTTCTCTACAGATTTTCTGTACAACAACTTGTATTTGTATAGAATCCCAACTTACGCAAAGTGGAAAAGGGCGCAAGCCTTACAATGAAGAACATCGGAAAGCCGTGTACGGGAGAACCGTATGCACGGTTTGATGAGGGAGCACTGAGGATGCAAGGCCTTTGGAACACGTAGTAGCCGCGTGCGGCAAGGCGTCTCGAATATAGAAAGGGCTGAAGAAACCGGCTGAATCAGTGCTCTACTCTACCCCGAATTCCTTTAATGGGTGACCCTTTATGTATGGTGTCCCCGGAATTCGAAAACTTATCATAGATGTCCCCCGAATTACCATGCTTCTAATCGCATGCTTCTAAAGCAGCGCCAATCCCCTCAATATTTCAGCAAATTCAGGATTCTTTCCGGCATATTGTCTCAATGCCTCAAGCTGCCTTCTTAAAAGTGAACCATCCGAGTGTTCCAAATCCAAATCATCCAGAACTTTACGTTCCAGCCGATTGACCTGTTCAATCACCGGCTTCACCATGGTACGACGATCCCAGGCAATATAACCAAAAAGTGCCACAATCAACGTGATGAGAGATCCAAAAAGAACAAGCATCGTATTATTTGAATCATCCTGTCTTTTGTTTAAATCATCCAGTCTTTTATTAAGCGCTTCCTGGCCCGATTTCATTTCAGTCCTGAGCGCTTCCTGGCCCGATTTCATTTCAGTCCTGAGCGCTTTCTGACCCTCTTCCAGAACAACAAGCTTTTCGATGATCTCACGATCCGATATCCGAGGCGCTATCTCCACAGCCCATAATGACATCGGTAAAAACAGATGAAGAAATATGAATACGATCATCACACGGTTCAATAGGTTTGATTTCATCTCCCCCCCCTTTTTTTTCTTTTACTTCAACCAGCGATCAAATGATTATAACCATCAGGGCATTGATTAGCAACCACCAAAAAAAGAAAACAGCCCACACTTGCGATTCTTTACCCGATTGCCATCGACTTTGATGATAATAAAACGTGGTCTGTCCCCTATTTTTT
>CAZIJP010000227.1:0-3349 GCA_964539615.1 uncultured bacterium | reverse complement strand
GTCTATTGGTGGTGTTTTTACTTGCTGCTGTTCTCTTCCCTGTATTTGCAGCTGAAGAAGGATTGAAGATCGGTGATACGACGTGGAAATTCAACGGTGAGATCAGATTTATGTATACCGATCAGACCGACCCGGATTACTACAGTATGATGGCGATAAAAAAAGCATTAGACCCGACAATTGCCGATCAGTTTAACCGCATGTATCAACGGTACCGTTTCGGTGTGACCGGTGAATTGAACGAAAGACTTTCTGCGCATTTCACCTTACAGGTCGGAGACGAACAGTGGGGTAACAAAAATTACAATGAACGCGAAGTGAATATCCGCACACTGTTTGCCTATTTACAATTCCGGCCGGAAATTTTAGGCGATAACACAACGTTTAAGGTCGGTTTACAGGGATATGATGATATATTCCAGTATTCCATCTTCAGTGATGAGGCTGTGGGTATTCTTATCAGCCAAAACATGGATAAATTCAATGCTACAGTGGGTTACTTAACTCTGCGTGATGATGATGTCGATCAAGAGACAGACCCTGAAGACGGTATAGTCGCAACCGCGAATACGTTATTTATCGCAGATATGAATTTTAAAGCTACCGATGCACTCACGATCAAAGGCGCATTCTATTATGATTATATAAAAAATCTCGATATTGATTACTTTGACCCGTATACCGATTATCTCAGATATACAATGGCATTTTACGGCATCGGTGTGGATTATGTTATGAATGACAGCTTAAATTTTGGCGGTCATTTTGTTATGAGAAGCGGTAACACGCTTATACGTGATGATGTTACCGATCATGAAGAATACAACGTTGATCAAAAAGGGTTCTTTGCATATGCGTATGCAGGGTATACAATGGATAAGTTTTCTGCAAAAGTGAATTTCGGCTATACGCCATTTAATGTGGATGGTGATGGAAGCACTGTTACGTATACTTCATGGGGTGGAGCGTTTGCTCTGATCGATAATCACTATGAGCCGTTGCTTAGTAACGGTGCCGGTGATCAATGGCAGACAGCTTACGGGCTTGAGTATTTCGGCCGCGGCGATGTGTGTGACCGTCAAGCCGTGCAGGGCGGTTACGGCGGTTTGACCGGATTAATGGTCATTTCTGCTAATCTGTCTTATGATTTTATGTATGCCAACTTCGGTATAATGCGTTCGACCATAAGCGAAGACATTGCCGGCGATGATTTTGAAAGATCATACGGCACAGAGCTCGATCTTGGTGTTAAGACCGAGATCATGAAAGGTTTGGAATTCAAAGCAGTATATGCAATGTTCTTTACAGGCAACTTCTATACATTCTATGATGACGAGAAACTCGACAACGGCCACGAAATGTCGATGCTCCTTCGTTACACATTCTAATATACATTTCCGGATATTTAGTAAGGCAGGTTTACACCTGCCTTTTTTATTAATACAAATATTTTACCTTGATTTTGTGATACTATTGTGCAATAATTACATGTGTTTCATAAAAAGGAGGTTGTTATGAGAAGAGGATGGTTGTCAGTTTTTCTTATCGCATTGGTTTTTGTCCCTGTTTTTGCACAGGATAATGGCCTCAAGATCGGGGATACAACGTGGACGTTCAACGGAGAAATTCGTTTTATGTATACCGATCAGACCGACCCGTACATGTATGCTTTCGAACCGCATGCAAAAGCACCGGATCCTATGGAAATGAAAGACAGTTTTAACCGTATGTATCAGCGTTATCGTTTTGGCGTTGAAGGCGCTATGAGCGAACGCTTGAAAGCGGTATTCACCCTTCAGGTCGGCGACGAGCAATGGGGTAACAAGAATTACAATGAACGCGAAGTAAACATCAAAACATTGTATGCTTATCTGCAGTTTGCTCCTGAGTTTTTAGGGGACAACACGTCAATTCGTGTTGGTTTGCAGCCATATGACGATATCTTCCAGTATTCGATCTACAGCGATGAGGCTATCGGTGTTTTGGTGAATCATAAAACTGATGCTATCAATGCTAATGCCGGTTTTTTCACACTTCGTGATGATGATGTGGATAATGATTGGGATGCTGCAGACGATGGCGATTATTACATATGGCCGCTTTCCGAGACCTTGTTTGTTGCCGATATGAATTATAAGATGAATGATGCTCTTAATCTGAAGGGTGCTTTCTATTATGACTATATCCGCAAGGCATTTACGGACATTGAAGATGATGAGTATTATCAGTACGGCATGGCATTCTTCGGAGCCGGTTTTGATTATATGATGAATGACAGCTTAAATTTCGGCGGTCATTTTGTCATGAGAACCGGAAAACTTGAATACTATGATACCGGTGTTATGGAATTTGACGTCGAAGGTAGCGGTTGGTTTGCTTATGCATATACCACGTATACCATGGATAAATTTTCCGCAAAAGTGAACTTCGGATATACTCCGTTTGATTATGAAGAGAATGCAGACGGTGCTACGCTCACATCATGGAGCGGCGCGTTCCCGCTGGTTGATTACGGTTTCGCTGAAGAAGAAATGTTTATGTTCATCAACGGTAATCAGTGGCAGACAGCTTACGGCTTGGAATATTTCGGTCGCGGCGATGTTTGTGATCGTCAGGCTTTAAACGGCGGTTACGGCGGATTCGGCGGATTGATGGTCATTTCTGCTAATCTTTCGTATGATTTTATGTATGCCAATTTCGGTATCATGAGAGCTACCGTAAGTGATGATATGATGGGTGATGACACATGGGAAAAGTCAATCGGAACCGAACTTGATCTTGGTATAAAGACAGAAGTTATGAAAGGTCTTGAATTCCGTGCCGTATATGCAATGTTCTTTGCAGGCGACTGGTATCAGCACGGTAACCCGGATTATGAAACCGAAAATGCTCATGAAATGTCTATGCTTCTCAGATACGCTTTCTAATAACTATCGATCTTGATTGTAAAAGGCAGGGTAACACCTGCCTTTTTTATTTGACAAAAAACATAAATGACATATAATCACCAAGTCAATATTAACGGAGGTGACAAAATGAAAAAAGGTTGTTTGGTGGTGTTTTTGTTCATTTTGAGTCTAGTACCGGTCTTTGCACAGGACAGCGGTATCAAGATCGGGGATACGACGTGGACATTCAACGGCGAGATCCGTTTTATGTATACCGATCAAACGGATCCGAGTTATTATCAGTTCAATATTATGAGCACAAAGGACGTTCCTTACCCGGAATATTCCGATTCGATTAATCGTATGTATCAGCGCTATCGTTTCGGTATAACCGGAGCGATGAGTGATCGTCTGTCTGCTCATTTTGAACTGCAGGTCGGTGACGAACAATGGGGTAACAA
>CAZIJP010000226.1:0-3353 GCA_964539615.1 uncultured bacterium | reverse complement strand
CCCGGGCACCAATTTGAGCGGGATAAATCTGATGATGCAAGCGGCACGTTTACCTCTCCTGTGATGGACTTTCCGCTTTGATCGTCAAAATAACGCATTTTCTGCTTTACGAGCCATACACCCGAAGACGGATTAAATCGCCGAAACGTACTGCAATCGGTACGCCACGGCGTAAATGAAAACACTTCTTTGCCGTCAAGAGCAATGCTGTTTTTCTTCTGTACAAACTCATCGCCACCTTCATGTCCGCCATGCCCGGTGGTCGTATAATACAACACGGCATTCGATACATCAGCCGGAATGGTAATTGCTATAGAAACGGATTGACGGGAAAAAATATCCGGATATCCCTGCGCCTGCGAATAAAAGACCGTGTTGATCAGCGGCATACATTTTTTTGGCGAATTTATAACCTTCCGGTTGTCCGGCTTCATCAATAACGATGCATCGACCGAGTAACCGGTTTTTGTCCACGTATCGATCCAGATACCGATATAAACATCTTGCGGTAAAGATTGAACAAGCTCTGTCACATCGCTGCTCCATATTACGTAATTTGCCCACGAATCGATAAAGGCCGGAGGAGGATTCTTTTCAGCATCTGAAAAGGCGCCTACCCCGAACGGTGTCATAAACCGCATCAATTCAACAGCCGGCGTGTAATCGCCTGTTGCAACGATTCCCGGTAACATCGGTATCACCGCATCTTCTTTTGTAAAGGGTACAGTGTTGATCAATGCATCCAGCAGTTGCTTATTATCGGCAGAAAAGATGAAACACGATCCGGCCTTATCCCACGGATCGCCCATTGAACGCAACGTGATGGACAGTTCCGATGCATACCCGTCAGAATCGGGGAGATGAATTCGTTTAAGAACTAACCGACCGTTTGCTGCTATGATGAACCCGTTTTCCTCTTTTGCAGTATCCTTATATTCATCGGGTAAAAATCGAACCGGATGTTTTTCAAATAATTTCATGGTGATATCGTTCCGCTCGTGAATAGGATTATGCCTGCAAGAAACAATAAAAACCAATACCATCAAAACGATAACAATAGTATGTGATCGATACATATAACGGCGCCTCCTGCTTTACTGGGAGTATACCATACGTGACAATTTTCCGCATTATATCTATTGCGTATTGTGCACATTTGCTGTTAAAAAAAACCGCACCCGAAGGTGCGGTTATCAAAAACAACTAGTGATTAATTATTCAACGCGTTTGATCGTGAGTTTTCCGGCAGATCCGTTTGCCCAAGTTCCACTTAATGTAAAATCATTGGTATTACCGGCAACAGCGCCTTCAAAGTATCCTAATCCGGGATATTTTCCGGCACAGCGCCAGTCATAAATAAATTGACGTTTTGCCTGATTCCACTTCCAAACGATTGGAACATATCCATTCTCATCTTTGTGATCGCCAATATTATTGCCATTCACAATTTCACGAGATTTTCCTGTTCCGTCAGCATAAAGAAATACATCACCGTGATATTCATCATAGGTGCGCGAAGGATCGGATATTTCAAAATGACCTACGAAGTTATCAATTATTGCTTTTTCAACGGCGATCGGATCCGGCATGACCGGCGTAACATCAGTTGTTACCATCGTATCTGTGGTCGTTGGCGGAGCATCCGGGTCTTTTGAAAAATCAACCGTTATACGGTCACCCATAGCCACAGGATGAGCGAGTTTTTTCCCGAGTTTGGTGAAGATATTATAGATTGCATCCAGCAATCCGTCTACTTCGCCTACGAAATTAAGCTCATATTCAACCGATGTGCTGGTTGAACTGCGTTGTGTAAGGGATTTTACGCCATAGGTCTTTTTCAATTGATCTTTTACTGAAAGCATCATGCTGAAATCTTTAATATGAAGGATTTCAACAATGACCGGACGACCGTTGACCGTCTGGTTCTGCCATACTTTCAACACTTTTTCAATTAACCACAAAGCAACGTTTTCGCCTGCCTTGCGTGCGCCTTTCTGATATGCAAACACAGCATCGTTCTTATCAAATCCTGCGCCCTGGATCATCTGATTTGCAACAATGTTTGCTGTGGATGTATTGATGACCTTTGCACTGATCTGAGCCTGCGTATAGAACATCCCGCCTTTATTAGGCTGCGGAACTGCACGGATCGAATATACAATTATATACTCAGCCTGATTCGCTAAACCGAGTTCTGAAGCTTCTTTATATATATCTTCCGATTTTGAGAATTTACGAAGTGTGAACTGATCGGCAATATTCTTATCCACTACCTGGAACTCAAGCTTGGTAAGATGTTGCACGATCCCTTCATATGCTTCAATGATAGCCGGGTCACGGGGATCAAAGTTGGTACCAAGTTGTGTTGGGTCATACAACACCATAAGACGGGGGTTGCCCATTTTCTGGCGGAGTATACCAATCGAATTAAGGTCATTTTTCAATGCGCCTTCATCAACCACAGCTTCGATCTTTACTTCCCACTGGCCGTCGCTGGCTTGTTTTTCAGAAAGCACTTTATAACTTTTCACATAACCGCGTGATTTGCTGTAGATCTTATCATCCACAAGCTGGAAATTCTGCACAAGTGTCGAAGAATCGACCATAGCGCCTACTGCCTGCTCTATAGCCTGGCGTTGAGCATCTTTGGTAGCTTCGGTCTTGGTCGGGCCTATACCGGTCGCAGTGACCGTAGAGGCCGCAGCAAACGTGTATGCAAGGGCGCTGATAAGCAGCGCCGCAACTATTATGATCTTTTTCATACTTATTCCTCCATCCTTCCGTAATTATTTCTGACGGAAGAAGAATACCGTGTTACCCAAAATAGACGGATCTTCTTTCAGGTTCATTTCAATACGTCCCGGCAGATCGAATACGAGATCGTCGATCTGGCCTTTGTACCAGATCGTGAACGATGTGTTGTTGCCGGCTTTCTTACCGAGTTTAATTCTGTTTTCACTGATCTCTTTCAATACAGTACGGATCTGGCCTTGTTCAGCAAAAGGATAATCGGTAAGAACAATTACATAAGGTTTGCCATCAGCAGCATAATCTTTCCAAAACAGACGCAATTTATTCATAATATCACTCATTGCAGAATTGATAGATTCTTCAATTGCCGCTGATACTGATACTGACTTTGAACTAAGTGACATTGGCTTACTGTAACCTGTTTGCGATGCGATTTGCTCAGCGGTCATAACTGCATATGCATTGATAGTAATCGTTGCTTTATACGCTAACTGCCCTTCTACGCGCATTTCCTCCAAACGACCAATTACTTTTACATAAATATCTGCATTGGTCATACGAGAGAGTTGCAGTATCGGATCTTCTTCGCCGGTATCGGCAAC
>CAZIJP010000225.1:0-3391 GCA_964539615.1 uncultured bacterium | reverse complement strand
TAAAAAATAAATTCATTTTTTTCTCGACATTCTCCAAGATTTGAAATAGAATCCTTCCATGATTACATTACATACAATCGAACTGAACGGAAAAAAAATCGCCTATTCTTCTGAAACTGATTTTCTTGTCCAAGTTGGAAAGGGGAAAGGTTCATACAAGACAAGGTATTCTTTCAAGGGAAAATTTGCTCAAGCCTTTTTTTATTATTGTGGAATCAATGTTGGATACGGATATAAGAAGCGTCTTTTTGTCCCATCTTTTAACAAGCCAACACTCGCAAAAGTTCTATCATAAAAAATAATTGAAAAAAGATTTGACATTTAAAACCAATTAGAATAACATTCTTCCCATGATTACTACAAACATACCAAACAACGAATATTGGGAAAAGGCTGTTAGAATCTTTCTCAAGAATCCAGATTCCATTATTGCCAACCCATCACTCTTATCTGATGAGTATAACGAATGGATGTTGCAAGAGGCGGCAATCATTCAACAAGAGGAACTGGAGCAATGGGAAAAAGACAAGGAACTGGAACAATGGGCAAAAGATAATGCCCAAAGGATTGCATCAAGTCATCCAAGTTGGAACGATCCAGATTGGGTTCCAAACTGGAAAAGAAAATAAATTGAAAATAGTTCTTTACATTCTCCATAATCTGAATTAGAATCCTTTCAACGATTGAGAAACTCTTAATCAAAACCAACCAAAAAAAATGACCAAATTCTTTAAAACCAAAACAGACATTCTGAATCCAGAATATGATGGGCGTTACAAATATGACTCAAGATCAGTTAAAGTTCTGAAAGCAGGTTCAATCGTTGAAAGAAAAACAACAAACTTCGGCGGCGTGAACTCTGATGTGTCGATTCATCATTATTATGGTAGTGATGGAAAACACTACTCTTCGGAAATGTTTAAAAAAGCAGACCTTGAGGAAATAGATGAGGTTGATTCAGTCAAACAATTTGAATTTGAATACGGATATTGCACAACGAAAAACCTTGTGAAACATCTTCTAAAGAAACAAATTATCACAATGGATCAAGTTCGGGATTTTTACAACAATCCCATCGAAGAATAAAAAGAAAATAAATTGAAAATAGTTCTTTACATTTTTATGTTAAATTTTATCACTTTTTTTTATATTGTCTATCCACCAAAGGGGTTGTAGGTTTGTATAGTGAAAGCACTTTTTTTGTTGTTCTGTATCGGTTAAATCAAATGATGCACAAGGTATAATGTGGTCAATATGCCAACCCCTAAAACCATAGTTTTCCCAACTCATGCCTTCTTTAAATTTAGATTCTAAATGTTTTTTCAATTCATCAATAGAACATCCCAATAGTTCCATTGTTTTTTTGGATTTTTTAATGTTTATTGATTTCACAGCAAAATAGACTCTTTGCCTTAAAGCCTTTTTTAATTTGAAATCTTTATCGTTTTCCATTTTATAGGCGTATATTTTTCTCCTATATTCTCTATACTTTTCTTTGTTATTTTCGATATGATTTTTTTTACTTATTGCTATCTTTTCTTTGTTATTTTCTCTATATTCTTTTTGCAACGACCTCACCTTTTCTTTGTTTTTCTCATAATATTCTTTTCGTTTTTTTCTGATGACCTCTTTATTCTTGAATAAATATTCGATTCTTTTTTCTTCGGATTTAAATGGCATACAATTATTTATGCTAAATTTTCAATTTTAAAAAAAAAATGAATTTTTTTCTTGCTATAAAAATAAATTAGTTTATAGTGGTTCGCAGTTGAGAGAGAAAGCCTCTTTCACTAAAAACCAAACAACAACCCAAACACAAAAAATAGAAAAACCAAAAAAATGCACGGAATCGTAGAACCAATCGACCAAGTATATTCAACAGAAGAGTATGGATATTCTTGGCACAAACTTGATCGTATCATCAACAAACCTTCAATCGAACTGGAAGACATTAAAGAGATTCTTCCTCCAATCATTGAGGTTCAAGCGGCGGCAAAACTCCCTAATGGAACATATAAGGACATTGAGGGACGAAAAATCCTCCTTGCAGATTATTCTGCTTGCAGGGATAATACGGAAAACATGGAAGAGACACTCGTTTCACTCCATATCCCAAAGAACTCCTATGGAGTCATTTCCAACCAACAATGGTTTGAATGCTTGCAAAAGTCAATAGCAGGAACAGATTGCAAGATCACAAGTGCAATGACAATCAACGGAGGCTTGAAGTTTATTGCAAGCGCAAAAGTTGGTGATAATGTGCTGGAACTCAAAAGAGCCAATGGTTCAAAGGATAAGATTCTGATGAACCTCATCTTTGCAACAGGACACGATGGAACTCTCTCTGGTATTGCTTATGATTCTGGCATTCGTCCAATCTGTCAGAATACATTCAATGCAAGCCTCGCATCAAGGGGAGACATTTCGCTCAAAGTTAGGCATACGAAGAACTCGGATGTTGCAATTGACAACTTGCCAGCGGTTCTGAATGCAATCCTGCAAGATCGAGTCCAGTTGAAGGAAGTCCTTGAGTATCTGGATACTTGCAAGGTTGACCAGAATGATGCTCTTGCCATGTGTGCAGGTTACTTCCTGCTTGATAGTGAAGAAACAAAACTATCAACACGCTCTTTGAACTCTGCAACGGAGATCGTTTCTCTCTTCTCTCGCGGAGCAGGAAACAATGGTGAAACACTCTATGACTTGTGGAATGGAGCAACTGACCATTGGACAAATGGCGAGGGAACAGGCAAGAAAGCAGACCAGACAACAAAACGATACAAGGCAAACTTTGGCCTTGCATCACAACACAAGTCACGATTCCTTGAACTCCTTGCAGATGAGGATAAACGGAACGAGGCAAAGGAAAGAGGCAAGGAAGGTTTGCTTGAAGCACTTGCAAGCTAAAATTTCCTCCTAAAATGAAAGGGAGGGGAAATAAAAATCCCCTCCCTCTCTTAATATGTATAAGATACAGAGCAGGACAATTTTCGGATGGATGGATGTAATGGGAGATTTTGAAACAATAAAGGAAGCACAAGAGAAAATCCCAAGAATACAAGACAAACTATCCTCTTTCAATACTGCATATCAGATTACATCAATTTTAAGGATTGTAGATGTTGAAGAAGAGGGAATTAACGATTTCTATGTTTATCAAAAAGAATAGGGAAAAATAAATTCATTTTTTTCTTTACATTATCCAAGATTTGAAATAGAATGCTTCCCATGAACATCGAACCAGTATTTTCAAAGAGAGATGCGGAAATCTACCTAAAAACACAAGACAAAGCAGTATTTCTATGTGAACTTCTTAATCTCTTCACAATAGACCATCTTACACCAGAGATAGAAGATGAAGCAGAGAAAAAACTACTTTCTCTTTTAAATT
>CAZIJP010000224.1:0-3422 GCA_964539615.1 uncultured bacterium | reverse complement strand
GTATTGGAAGGAATCTATCCAAAAGAATTAGGTTTAAGGTAATAAAAAGAAATAAGACTACCCGATACGAAATCTTATTGGAAAATATACAATTACTCGTGAGGAAAAGATCATATAGGTTTTTGTATTGAATAGGTCCTGTCCTGCGATTTGCAGGACAGGATATGGAATTATTATGATAATTTTGCGATAGCGGAAGAAATACGACGGATGGTCTCGTCTTTACCGAGGATATCGGCAAGTTCTATACCTCCACCCGGAGTAAATGATTTTCCTGAAACGGCGACGCGTAACGGGAAAAGCACCATGCCGTTCTTTACGGCCATACGGGCGATCAAAGCGAACAACTCGTTGTGAAGCGTTTCAAAATCCCACGACGAGATAGACTCCAACACAGGAAGTATCGCTTTCAGCGCATTAAGCGCCACGGATGCATCTGTCTTCATTTTTTGATTCACATACAGATCGAGGGAATAATCAGGCATGCTGTCGAAAAAATCAAGCTGTGGAGGAATATCGGAGAACTTTTCCGTGCGGTCATGAAGGAGTTTTGCGATCTTTTTACAATCGAAATCGCCTTTAACGGTCTGACGGATATACGGCAGCGCATGTTCAAAGAATACTTCCTGCGACATCGCGCGAATGTATTCGCCGTTGATCCAATTCAATTTCATGACATCAAAGATCGCCGGAGAACGGTTGATATGGCTGATATCAAAGACCTCGGTCAGTTCTTTTAATGTATATATCTCGCGTTCAGTGCCTGAGTTCCAGCCGAGCAGGGCGATATAGTTGATGATGGCTTCGGTAAGATAGCCTCTGCCGACAAAGTCTTCATAAGATGCGTCTCCGTCGCGTTTGCTGAGCTTTTGCGTTGCAGAACGCATAACAGGCGGTACATGCACATTCAACGGCGGTGTCCATCCGAAAGCCTCATAGAGGAGCTGATATTTGGGGGCAGACGAGAGATATTCGGTGCCGCGTACGACATGGCTGATGGCCATCATATGATCGTCTACGACATTGGCAAAATTATATGTAGGCAAACCGTCTGATTTCAGCAAGACCTGATCATCGAGTGTGGAGTTTTCAACACTGATCGAGCCGAAGACCTCATCATGGAAAGTGGTCGTGCCTGTTTCCGGAATATGCTGACGAATAACGAACTGCATACCGGCATCAATGTTGGCCTTTATTTCATCCTCGGTCAAGTGGCGGCAATGGCCATCATATCGGAAAGGTTTACCGAGCGCTTCCGAATCTTTACGTAATGATTCAAGGCGTTCTTTGTCGCAAAAGCACCGATAGGCACGTTTTGATTCCACAAGTTTCAATGCCTGTTCCATATAAATTGCTTTACGGTCACTCTGGACATACGGTCCATAAGGGCCGCCAACGTCCGGGCCTTCATCGTGTAAAAGGCCGGTCTCTTTCATGGTCTTATAAATAACGTCGATCGCGCCGTCAACAAACCGTGCCTGATCGGTATCTTCGATGCGCAGCAGGAATTTCCCGTTGTGCCTTTTGGCTATTAAATATGCATACAACGCCGTTCTCAAATTACCGATATGCATATAACCGGTAGGGCTAGGCGCAAAACGCGTGCGTACTTCTGTAAATGACATATTTCCTCCTTAATAGATGCGATTTCGAAGAGAATTGTAGCGATAAGACCGGATAAGTCAAGACGTTTCTATGTGATACAGCGCATGAGGGGGCAATTTTTTCTAATTAAACATGATTTTCTATTGACGAATAGTATGCTCCGTATATAATAAGATTATAAAAATATAAGGAGGGGCTGGAAATGAGTGAATTAACAGTAATTGGAATTGTTACGAATGCTATCCAGATCGGGTTGAAAAATGTTGTTTCTCTTCTTGGAGCTATTGTTCTTTGGGTTCTTACCGCGTGGATCCCGTATCTTAATGTAGGCACGACAATCGGTTTGATCGGTCTTATTGTTGAAATGAGCAAAGGCAACGGATTTTCTCCTACTGAGATATTTAATCCGAAATACCGCAAGTATATGGGAGAGTTTTTTATATTAATGGGATTGTTCTACCTTGGTTATTTCGTCGGTATGATGTTTGTCATAATCCCCGGTATCGTAATCGCAATTGCTTGGGGGTATGCTCCGTTCCTGTTCCTTGAAAAAGAAGGCGCTATTGATCCGTTCGCAGCAATTCGCGAAAGCAATGAAATGACCTACGGAAAAAAATGGACAATTTTTGGCGGTATGATCTTGCTTGCAATCGGGTCTGAGATCGCAATATTTATTTTCGGTCTTATTCCATATTTGAGATTAATCCTCGTTCCAGCCGGCATGATCGTTATGATGGCTGCTATGATGGGCGCTCAAGCTTATATTTATAGTGTACTGAAGAAAAAATAATCACTTACGACTAAATCAAAGGAGGATTTATGGATCAAGATGTTGCCATGCAAACAGGTGTTGCCGTAGCCGGTGCTGCTATGTTCATTCAGTTTTTGATCTCACTTGCAGTTTATGTTCTGTGCGGGTTGGGTTTGATGAAAATTTCTCAGAAACTTGGCAAAGGCACGCCATGGTGGGCTTGGGTTCCAATACTGAATATTTTGTTGATGCTTGAGATCGCCGGCAAACCAATGTGGTGGGTCGTTCTTTGTTTGATTCCTTTCGTAAACATTGTTATTGTTTTATTGACCTGTCTTGATTTTGCTGTTGCTTGCGGCAAAGAAAAATGGATGGGTATCCTTGTTTTCTTGTTTGCGCCGATCATGCTCCCGATATGGGGCTTTGAGAAATAATCACTGTTCATATGATTTTTATAAGCCGGCTTTAAGCCGGCTTTTTTTATTCAATATTGCCATAAAATCGGTTTCCTGCTATACTCGTGTATACCACAACGGGAGGTTTTTATGGCATTCATATCAGATACCGCGATACTCGGAGAAAATATAACGATCGGTAAAAATACGGTAATTGAAGAAGATGCTGAGATCGGTAGCGGCTGCGTGATCGGCTGTAATGTGAACATAAAAAAAGGCGTCAAGATCGGTGCCAATACCCGTATCGATGATAATGCCGTGCTGGGAAAACTACCCATGAAAGCTGCCAACAGCGCTACGACAAAAGATCAGGAGCTTTCTCCGTTGACCGTAGGAGCCAATTGCATAATCGGTACGAATGTCGTGCTGTATAACGGTGCAGTGATATCTAAAAACGTACTTATTGCCGACGGCGCAACCGTGCGCGAGAATGTCAGTGTCGGACGTTATACTATCATCGGAAGAGGCGCGGCAGTGGAGAATTTCTGCTCGATCGGTAATTTCTGCAAGATCGAGACCAATGCTTATATAACGGCGTATTCAACGCTTGAGGACCGTTGTTTCATCGCTCCGGGCGTTGTGACCAGTAATGATAATTTTGTCGGACGTAC
>CAZIJP010000223.1:0-3432 GCA_964539615.1 uncultured bacterium | reverse complement strand
TACCCTGATGAACCGATCTGGGCAGAGTACCCTGATGAACCGATCTGGGCAGAGTCCCCTGATGAACCGATCTTGGCATAGTCCCCTGATGAACCGATCTTGGCATAGTCCCCTGACGAACCGATCTTGGCATATTTTTTGCTATTATTATCGTTAGAAAACGTTGATTCGCAGACGCCTAGAAGATATCCGACAAGTTCGTTCACAAAGCCTTTCAAACCAAGCTTGCCATATATTTTTATTTTTGCTGTAACGCGCTTTGAGTTATCGTTTTTATCATTTATGGCTTGCGATAAAGCTTTGACTTTGCAAAATTCCGAGTTGTGAATGTCGTAATAATTTAAAACATCGAATGGATTTAAGCAGAAGTGGAACCCCGATTTGCACAAAACGGCTTCTTTTTCTTCAAAAATTTTATTCTCTTCAAATTGGAAGCCCTTGCATGTAAGGTCTTTGTTAAAGGCTTTATAACCTTCAATAACTTCGTCAGCATATATCTTTTTATCTGCCATGATTTTATCCTCCTCTTGTTATGTTGATAGTCCCACCACCGACTATGGCCAGTGGGACTTTGGGTTAGTAAGCAATATCTTGATATATGTTTTTACTCAAGCCTTAAACCAGACCCAAAAGATATCAAATCTTCCTTCACTGATTCGTAAATGTCTTTATACCCACGGCCAAGCTCCATATATTTTTTGATTGAATTTTTGGCTATTCTCTCGGCCAGCAGAAGTTCTGATATCTCATAAAGATCCATGGTGTCCCTTAGCTTCGGCTTGCTCTGCACCATAAGCCCCAGGGCTTTGTATGTGGCGTTGGTGATGTGCTTATAATAAAACTTAGCGGACTTACTGCCTTGCCCTGTGGCGTATTCAACAAAGTCCTTTATCACGTCGGTTTCTTCAAGCCTTGCGATCTTTCCCTGTTCTCTTTGACCGAGCCATTTTGGGTCTGTGGCATTGTCATCAGCGGCCAGAATCCTTTTTTCCATTGCATTGAAAGCAGCAATAAATTTTAACTGCCATTCAATAGCTTTTTTCCCTTTGAACCTCATCACCAAAAAGGAAAAGAAATCTCTGTTCATCAGATAAGCGGTGTATTTATTCCCTCTATACTCCCTTTCTTCTGTCATAACTTTAGGGTCGGCCCCGTCGACCCTAATATCTTTAAGATCAGACATGACTTTTTCAATTACATTTGCCACATTTGCATTTTTATAGCCAAATTTCTTAGCCACAATATGGCTATCACAATAAACCTCGTTTTTCTTAACTTCTACCAATTCCATTATATTGTCCCCTTTTATGGTCGTTCGTATAGCCTATAGAATAATAGTCCTTATTTGGCATATAGTCAAGGTATCTTTTAGTTTATCCAGGACACACACCAAACATACACTGTCAATAATATAGCAGGAGCCATAAAAATATTTCAAAATAAATTTAAAAAAATAGTTGACAAGCGCAGAGCAAAGGTATAGATTGCAATTATTGATTGAGCTAAACATAAACAAAAGGAGACAGATATGAAAACAACAATAATCATTTCAGAGCAGCACACGCTGCTTGAAGAACAAGAAGGAATCTTGACATCTCAGTTCGGGACATGGGCGACGATACTCGTACCGGCAACCGGCTGGTCACGGGAAGAAAGGGACATCATCTGCGATGCCATTCGCGGTAATGTCGTGTTTGTGTCTCCTGTGCCAGGTATGATTTTGGACCTGGCAGGGAGAGCTTCGTTTGAATCTTGCAACCATGGATCTCAAACAGTCAGGCCATGGGTGTTTTCAAACGACACCCGGGAGAAGAAAGAGCTCCCAAACGGCAAAGTTATCTCGGTAACGGCTCAAACTGGCTGGTACCTGGAATAAGGATAAAGAATTATGATCTTAAAAGACGGTGAAATAAACGTAATAGAATTTGGGGCAGGAGACATAGATATTAGAGCCGGTTTTATAGACGAGCCTTGTATAACTGCCGGTGTTGTATCTTTTAGCCAAGGTGTTCCTGGTGAAATTGGCAGTCGTCATACAAAAGATGACTACGGGTGCAACATTTATGATGTAAATGCACCCACACACACACGGTTTGTGTTTTATAACACTCAAGCAATTGATGTTGTTATTGCTATGCTAGAAAAAGCAAAAAAACATATGCTTGAATAACGAACCAAAAGCTCCGGCCACCACCGGCGCAAACAGAAAAGGATTTTTAAATGAAAGTATCCGAACTTTTGAAAGACTTCAATGACGCAAAACATCCAGCCGTTGCGGCTGCAAGCTTCATTGGGATAAGCCCAAATACTATTATTTTTTGGAAGCATAAAGACGGGCAGGTCCCAGAGCAGTGGGCCGCCTTGTACCGTGAGAAAAGAGCAAATGAGGTGAAAAAATGAAAATAGCATTGGCAATAATTGCCATGTCTCTTGGCCTTCTATTCGCGTTCTCTGAATCGAGCAGTATGATTCCAAACTTTCTTGGCGCAATAGCGTTCCTAATGTCTGGTGTCGTTTTAGGCAATTGCATTTATCGGGGGTTGAAATGATGCATAGCTTGTTCCGCATACAGAACAAAAAAAACGTTCCGAATACAGAACCAGGCCATGTGGATTCATTTTGGCACCACGCGATACTTGCGAAAACATACAAGCGCGATCACAAACGGAACGCATTGACGCGTTGTAAATACGATCTTGTGTTTGGTCGGGGGATCTTCAGGGCCCGGAGGATTTATAAAGATTCACGGACCGGCGAGCGCCGGGAGACAATAGAACTTTATGATAACGGGTTCAATACCCAAACAAAGGAGAAAGCATGAACAATATATATTCACCGCCTTCTATGCCGGAACTCGTCCTGCAATATGATACAAGGACAGGCGAAGTTGATATCACAGATGCATTTATCCACGGGAAAGCCATATCTGAGAGGATTTATCAACTCTTGATTGAGCGCAACAGATCGCTTTTAGAGACTGCTATTTTGGCGAAATTGAAAAAAGAATCGGAACTCGATGCAGCAGACCAGGCCGGTCTTGATGCTGAGATTAGGAGGTCATTGTGAATATTTACGAAAAGCTGGTTGTGATACAAAGCAGCCTTCGTGCTCCGAAAAACCAACACAACAGCTTCGGTAAGTACAACTATCGGAGCTTGGAAGATATCTCAGAAGCTGTAAAACCTATACTATCTCAAGTCAAAGTTACGCTTACAATATCAGATGAGCCTGTTATTATAGATGACCGTATTTACATCAAGGCAGTGGCGATCCTCACAAACGCGGAGGAACCAACACAGACAGTTGTAAATACAGCATATGCACGGGAGTCATTAACCAAAAAGGGGATGGACGATAGCCAGATTACAGGTGCAACATCGTCTTATGCCCGTAAATATTGCCTAAACGGGCTGTTTTGCATCGACGACAACA
>CAZIJP010000222.1:0-3466 GCA_964539615.1 uncultured bacterium | reverse complement strand
GAGGTTTGAAAATGATAATATTTTTTTGTTTGGTACTTTACTTTATACCGATAATTATTTCGGGTATAAGAAATCATAAAAACGGTATGGCAATTGCAATGGTTAATTTGTTTGCCGGTTGGACTGTTATAGGCTGGATTATAGCCTTGGTTTGGAGCTTTACGGATAATGTCAATAAATAACCCTTCGCCTCTCTCTTAATTACAAAAAAATTTAATAAAAATATATAATACTTAAGCCTAAAACTTAAAGTAATTGTTTATATTGTTATTATTATATAAACGAGGTTTAGCTTTGAAAAATACAGTTAAAAAAATGACTCCAAAACAAGAAAGATTTTGCCAGGAATATTTGGTTGACCTCAACGCAACACAGGCGGCTATTCGTGCCGGGTATTCTGCGAAAACTGCAAGCCGTATAGGTCCTCAACTACTTGTAAAAACTTGTATTTTAAACCGATTGAAATCATTACAAACTGCTGAATCTGCAAAGCTGAATATTAAGAGAGAGGATATTTTAAAAGAGTTTTGGAGTGTTGCAAAATGCGAAGTAGATGGCTACCTCGTTAAAACAAGCGACAAATTAAAAGCTCTTGAACTTACTGCAAAAATGCTAGGACTTAACGAAGCTGAAAAGCTTGATATTAAAAATGATGTGAATATTACGCCGTATCAAATAAATATAATAGAGGCTCTTAATTGTGATGAAACTTGATTTTAATACTGCATTCTTGCCATTTTTGACAGAAAAAGCACGGTTTAAATTTGCGTTTGGTGGGCGTGGTAGCGGTAAATCTTATGCAGTTGGTGATATACTGCTTTATAAATCGCTTGAATATAAAAAAAATATGCTTTGTACAAGGCAAATTCAAGGCTCAATGACAGATTCTGTACAACCTCTTCTTTCTGCAAGAGCTGAGCAACTGGGCTTTGTAAATCGGTTTAAAGCTACAAAATCGGAGCTTGTGAATAATGTGGGCAGTCGGTTTATTTTTAAAGGTTTAAAGGATTCTACCGCTCAAAATAGTGTAAAATCTATTTTCGATATAAATACTGCTTGGGTCGAAGAAGCTCAATGTGTTACACAAGATGCTCTTGATTTGTTATTGCCGTCTGTTAGGGCGAAAGACTCTGAGATTATGTTCACATACAATAGACAGGCCGATAATGACCCGGTGCATAAATTATTTTTATCTCTTGCCGATACTGAAAAGCGAAAATATATAATTTATCAGGATAAGAAATTTTATTGGACTGAGTACCGTGGTGATAATATGATCGGAATCAAGATAAATTATGACGGTAATCCTTTTTTTACTAAAGAACTTGAATTAACACGCAAATTGCATTTAGAAAAATTCCCTGAAGATTATGCTCATTTTTGGGAAGGTGAGCCGAGATGTACCGAATTAAATACGATTCTAAACCGAGAGCTGATTAAAATTGCCATGTCAAAAATCGGTATTGATGATGGTCAGGAACAAGTCGGCGTTGATGTGGCGAGATATGGAAACGATAAAACCGTACTTTCAAAAAGAAAAGGTTTAAAACTTTTTCCGCTTCGTATTTTTTCAAATAAATCCGTTACCGATGTGGCAAAAGCTGTAATGGATTTTGTTAATTTTAATAAAGAAATACTTATTAAAGTTGATGATACAGGTGTTGGCGGTGGTGTTACCGATATTTTAGAAGATGCAGGTTATAATGTAATCGGTGTTAATAATGCTCAATCGGCAAAAGATAAAGACAAATATCCTAACGCTATTAGCGAAATGTGGTTTGAGTTTAGAGAGATTTTAAACCTTATTTCACTTCCAAAATCAGATGAATTATGCGACCAATTAGGAAATAGAAGATATGGTATTGATGCAAAAGCACGCCGTTTTGTAGAGAAAAAAGATGACTATAAGAAAAGATACGGAATAAGCCCCGATTTGGCAGATAGTGTTTTATTATGCTTTTATGAGCCTAAAATATATAATAATACTGTTGAGGTATGGTAATGAAAGAATTTGATGATGTAATAAAAAGAGCGTTATGTGAAGCGGCTGGTCTTGTTGTGGAAAAAACAAAAGATTATATCAGAGTCAATCATCATGTAACAGGTGATCTTGAAAACAGTATCAGACCTGCTGTTCCGAGTTTTGCAGATATTAAAACGGATGAAAACGGAATATTTATAGAAATATATACAGATGGTGATGCACTGATAAATGGTAATAGTAAAACGAATTATGCTCCGTTTGTTCATGATGGTACAGGTTTATACGGACCGAAAAAAGAAGTAATAAGACCGAAAAAAGCCAAAGCATTAAAAACGCCGTATGGTTTTAGAAAATCTATTAAGGGTCAAAAGGCAGATCCTTTCTTTGAAGTTGCGTTTGAAATAAATAAAAACGAAATAAAAGACCTTATAGGGCGTGAAATTGGTAAAAGTCTAAAACTTTTGAGGTGGACTAAATGAATAAGAATGAATTATTTTTTGTTGTTGATGATATTGTAAAGATACTTTTAAAAGCAGATGAAGGAACTGTTTATGAGGAAAAATTCACCGATTTGATGGTGAGTAATTGGGTAAGTGCAGCGGATAAGGCTTTTAATGATGTAATAGATCTATTTAGCAAGAGTGAACTAAACGAGCAAAATTTTAATACGGCTCTTGCTGTGGTTGCATATTATTTTGATATGGAAATTGATAAGAACCAAAGAGAGATTAGAAAAATTACTGCAAGATTATATTTAGATTTAAAGAAAAAAATTATTAAATCTATTGGTTACAATCTTGACGGTACTGACCAGAAAAGAATAGATTTACTGACTAAATCTCAAATTATATTTCTTAAAAATCATGCTCTTGATTCTGCTGTTGCAAAAGAATTTCAAAAGATGTATGCTCAGTCTCTTAATGAAAAGTTGACCGGATTTGCTTTTGCACAGAGGCTTACTGAAAAAAATAAAGAATGGAAAATAACTAATAAATATATAGAAAAATTTGGAGAACTGGAATATTTTAAAGGCGTTGCTTCGCATAATACGCAAAGAACAAGTGCTATAAGTACTATAAATGCTCTTGAAGAAATGGGGCATACATCATATCAATTTTATTGTAGATTGCTTGAAAGTTCGTGCCCTGTTTGTATAAGCCATCATGGAAAAGTATTTCAAACATCCGATGCAATTAAGCGAAGAGATGAATTTTTTACGGCCGTAGAAAATAATAATTTGGACGGTGCCAAAAATGCCATTCCTTGGGTAGGTAAAGGTGAAAATATTAAAGGGATTATAACTCCGATTCATTTCAGATGTAAATGCAGACTCGAAAGAGATCGCTTTATACCACCTCGCAATATGGAGCAGGCAGACGCCTATAATCAAAATCAAAAACTCGGGCTTGACTTGACGGAATTTAATAATGATATTAAGAGTATAGCGGAAAGAATGAGGGTTGTTTGGGATGAGAAGAGGAA
>CAZIJP010000221.1:0-3477 GCA_964539615.1 uncultured bacterium | reverse complement strand
AAAAATAAAAACAAGCACAGGAATAACCAGTAATCCTCCGCCGATACCTACAAGACCGCTGATCATACCGATAATAAGGCCGATACCGATCACAATGATCATCATGGTCACCGACATATGAGCTCCTTTACTATACTGTTCTTTCATGTGCCGATGATACATCGTTCATATTGTTGCCGCAAGTAATTTTCACCGGGTTAATTCTTTTAATTCTTTTATTGACAGGATCAGAAGCCGACGTATACTTGTCAATCAACACGGAGGTTCGACGTGGAAACTACTTCTTCAAATAATTAACGGTACATCACCGTATTTTTTCTACATCGTAATTGAATGAGCGACTTTCGGTATGGTAGACTATCGTTGCATCATAGAAGGGAGCATCGTATGAGTATAATCAATTTGAATCATATATCGTTTCATTATACAACGCCGTATAAAGAGATATTCAGTGATCTTTCTCTAAGTATTCAAACAACATGGCGAACAGGGCTTATCGGTCGTAACGGACGCGGAAAGACGACATTGTTAAATGTACTGCGCGAAATTGAATTACCGGATAAAGGCACCGTGTCAATGCCTGTTGCCGCTGCATATTTTCCGTATGAAATAAACGACCCTCGCATGCTGACACAAGACGTTATTCTCTGTGCCGCAGGTCCGTATCGTGAGTATGAAGAGAAAATGACTGCGCTTATCGCAGACGGCAGCGATGAGGCCATGCGTGAATACGGAGAGATACAACAACATTATTCCGCGATCGACGGGTATTCAATAGGATCGTTGATCGCCAGGGAAGCAGCCGAGTGCGGTTTGAGTGAGGCTACACTATCAAGGCCGTTCAATTCACTTTCTAGCGGCGAGCGAACACGGGCTTTGATCGCAGCATTGTTTTTGCGAAAAAACAACTTTGTTATACTGGATGAACCGACCAATCATCTTGATATGCAAGGAAGAAGAATGCTTGCGCGGTATTTATCGGGAAAGAACGGGTTCATCGTTGTGTCCCATGATCGTTGTTTTCTTGATGATTGTGTGGACCATATCGTTGCTTTGGAAAAAGAAACGATCGAGATTCGACAGGGAAATTACAGTACATGGCGGTATAATAGAGATCTTTTTGATCGCTTCGAAGAGGAGAAGAATGAACATCTGAAAAGTGAGATCACACAGTTGAAACGTGTCGCTCATGATCGGCGAGTGTGGTCAGGGCATACCGAGAGAGAGAAAAAAACATGTTTTGACAGCGGACATGTCGGAAGGCTTGCCGCAAAAATGATGAAACGCGCGCTTTGTGCTGAGCGCAGGATAACAAAAGACATAGACGAAAAAGAACGATTGTTCGCCGATCGCGAGATCGAACGCTCGTTAAAACTTGAGATCGAGCAGAACGCGCCTGATCTTGTTTGTGCCGTGTATAAATTGACATGCGGCTTCCCTGAGAAACTATTGTTCAGCGATGTGTCCTTTGCGGTACATGCCGGGGACCGTGTGGCCATAACCGGTAATAACGGCTGCGGAAAGACCACGTTCTTATCTGCATTGTCGGGTGCAATGACACCTTTGAGCGGTTCGGTCTATTTGCCGGTAACCGGTAAGATCGCTCGCTCTTTTCAGGAGCCGCTATGGCAGAGCGGGAATTTACGGGAGTTGATCATTGAAGCAGGATTTGATCCTCTGCGGTTTCGCACGGTACTCGGTTCGTTCGGTGTGTGCGGCGAAATTTTCGAAAGACCGCTTGAGAATTTCAGTGCAGGCGAATTGAAAAAGATCGAGCTATGCCGTTCTTTCATGGAACCTGCACATATCCTGATATGGGATGAGCCATTGAATTATATCGATATCAGATCCCGTGAGCAAATTGAAAAGGTCATTATGGAACATAAGCCGACAATGATCTTTGTCGAGCATGACGAGGTGTTCATCGACCGTGTAGCAACACAACGGATTCATTTGAGTATATAACAATAGAAGGTCAGGTAAACATTTTTTTTATATTGCGTAAGATGTTAAACGGGAGTAGTATCCGCCGGTCAGTAACAGTATAAGGAGGCCATATGCTGCGTTATGTAGTGTTCATGTTAATGTTGGTACCGATGGTGATCTTTGCCGATTCGCGCTCCATTGATAAATCATTATTGAAAGATCTTTCGTCTTTCACACCGACCGATAAAGATACGGTCATTCAGGGGATGCTGTATAATCAACCGCTTGACGAGGCTGCTTTAAATCCGGAAGTCTTGAAACAACATAATAAGTATTTCACCCACGAGATCACGACGGGGCGTATCACCAATCAGAATTATTCCGGTCGCTGCTGGCTTTTTGCCGCATTGAACATGCTCCGTCCGAATGTGGTTGAGATAATAAAGGATGAAGAATTCGAGTTTTCACAAAACTATCTTTTCTTTTATGATAAGTTGGAAAAATCAAATACATTTCTTGAATTGGTGATAACGCGTGCCGATCTTGACATTCGCGATCCGAAATTTCAATTCATATTATCGCTTCCCTGGGACGGACCGATCCAGGACGGCGGTTATTGGGATTATGCCATAACCCTTATCGAAAAGTATGGCGCGGTACCGTTCGAAGTAATGCCGGACAATGAAAGCGCTTTGAATCCTGATGCCATGAACAGTCAGCTTACTCAAAAATTGATGCTTATAGCATATGCCATGAAAAAAGATTACGAGGTCAATAAAAGCCGTGACCGCATGCGTGAGATGAAGAAAAAAGCTTTGAAGGATATTTATAAAATACTCGCCCTGCATCTCGGCAAACCGCCCGTTGAGTTTGATTTTGTTTACAAGAACAGCGACAACGATGTTGCTACTCACGAGAAACATACCCCGATGTCATTTGCAAAAAAATATGTGACATCCGCTATGGATGACTTTGTGGCATTTTCATATTATCCTTCCCGCCCGTTCAATACACTCTATGAAGGGGAGAATTCCAATTATCTTATCGACGGTAAACCGATCCGTTTTATCAACCTTGATATGAAGGTCCTGAAAGAAATGGTTTTGAAATCTGTACTGGCAAACAACCCCGTTGATTTCAGCGCTATTTTTGATTATCAGATAGATGATACTTCAGGGATCATGCATCCCGACCTGTACCGTTACGACGTGTTATACGGAATCGATATGAACGGCACGAATGTGGAAAAAGGCCTTATGGGGCTTATCGATGCCAATCATGACCTTGTTATTCTGGGCGTAGACGTGCAGGGTGATAAGGTCATCAAATGGAAGGTCGAGAATTCATGGGGCGACGAATACGGTGACAGCGGTATCTATTTTATGTATGACGGCTGGATGGATAAGTATGTTGACGGTTTTATCATCAACAAAAAATTCATCAGTCCCGAGATATTGAAGATACTTAATCAGAAACCGGTTGTGATCCCCGAAGATCAACCCTGGCGATAACAGATACTTGCAGAGACGCACGATCGTGCGTCTCTTTTTT
>CAZIJP010000220.1:2402-3489 GCA_964539615.1 uncultured bacterium | reverse complement strand
GTATTGGGTACAGTTTTCGGCAATTTCATCGTTAAAACCATGAAACTAAAACAACCGCCGAAAGGCGGTTGTTCTTTTAAACAATAAACACAATGTATGTTGTGATCACGGCGGGCAGACGGCGCAGATCGAACGAAACATTTCCGTAGAAAGGTAACGATCTCCGCGATCGGGAAATAGTGTCACGACCGTACTTCCGCGCGGCAGATCCTTTGCAATTTGCATGGCGCCCCATAATGCAGCCCCGCTGCTTATCCCGCAGAACAATCCTTCTACCTCGGCGAGCTCTCGTACTGCATTGAACGCGTCGTCATCCCCGCAAACAACCTTACCGTCAAGCAATGACGGGTCATACAGTTTGGGCACAATCGACTCACCCATGTTTTTCAATCCCTGAATGCGATGGTTCAATTCCGGTTCAATGCCGATAGTTTTAACATTGGGGTGTGATTGTTTAAAATAACGGGAGCACCCCATCAGCGTTCCCGATGACCCCATGCCGGCCACAAAATAATCGATCTTTCCGCCGGTTTGGTGAATGATCTCCGGTGCGGTGGTCTCGAAATGTGCTTTCCAATTGGCGGGATTATCAAACTGGTTGGGCATATAATACATATCACCATGCATTTCCATGATGTGATGCGCACGCCTGATCGCTCCGTCGGTCTTGTCACAACCGGGTGTCAATTCTAGTTCAGCGCCCAATGCAAGCAGGATCGAACGGCGTTCTTGGCTTACACAGGCCGGCATAAGCAGTTTGATTTTATATCCTAAGGCAGCGGCGATTACGGCCATGCCTATTCCGGTATTGCCTGAGGTCGGCTCCAAAATTGTTTTCCCGGGCACAAGTTTTCCGGTGTCTATCCCATCCTTTATCATGTAATAAGCAGGTCGGTCTTTTACCGATCCTCCGGGATTTGAACCTTCAAGTTTTGCAAAGATACGAACGCCCGTTTTATCGGCATCCCAAACACGGTTTAACTCAACAAGCGGCGTATTGCCGATAGCTGTAATGATACTCATGACCGCCTCCTTCGTGGTGCGAAAGAATATACATCAAGGCATTAACAACATCAAGATGTTTTTT
>CAZIJP010000220.1:0-2302 GCA_964539615.1 uncultured bacterium | reverse complement strand
AATCCTATGCCGTGAATTGCCAAAAGCATGTTCTGTATCGCGGCCGACGTATCCAATCGGTAACAATGATCGTCCTCATCATATTTCGCCCACGTATCATGCGGATCGGCACATACGACTATCACGGCAGGGGCTTTTTCAACACATTCCTGGTGAGCATACGGATCGAATTGTTTGATCTTGTCCTTATCGGTAACAACGATAAAACGCCACGGTTGTCTGTTTCCTCCCGATGGAGCGAGTGCACCGGCCTCAAGTATCTTGCGGATCGTTTCTTTCTCGATCGGTCTGTCGATAAATTTCCGTATGCTCCGCCTGCCCTTCAATGCATCAATCAGTTCCATGATCTATCGTCTCCTTTTCAAATAATCTTCCAAAGCCGTCATAAGGCAATAACTCGCGTATGTGAAACTCACTATAACCTTCTTTTACCAAGGGAAGTGCGTTCAGCAAACCCTGTGCTTCCTGTAATGAACCGCATTCCACTATCAGTACGGCCTGATGTGAATCACCGGTAAAATACTGTTCACGTACAAATCCGCCGATGACCAAATGCCATAAAGCCTGAGCTTCTCTTGCAAGAACACCTTCCCGCTGATTGAGGGGTATCGGAATTCGCTCATGTTCTAAGGCAAGATATTTCATTCGGGCTCAACCTTTCCATCATTGGTCGAATAATAGAATGTACGTTCAGCAAGCTCCGGATACAATTCCGAAAGCATTTTCCCGTTCACGCCGATATTATCATAAGCGTGTTCGTTGAGATGAATAACGGGCGAGGCGCATTTTCCTTCAAACACACGTTCTGCGATCGAAGTAAATTCTGCGATCACTTCTCGTTTGGCAGCTTTCTTCAGTCGAGGTGAGAAAACGGCGATATGCAGATATGCTTTATCGCTGAATAATGGAATATACTTTCCCGCCACCGTGATCTTATCTCCGCCAATCTGATAATAATTCATGTAAACCGCGAGAATATCTTTGGGAAATCCTGCAATACGCGAAAAGGCATCGGTTATTTCTCCTGCAAAAGCCTCACGCTGTGCTGGTGAAAAAGCCGGAATAACAATTTCAATGAACGGCATCATGCCCTCCTTTTAAGGTTTCTGTAACAACGATCATCAAACGATCGCTTAATTTTTCCTTTGGTGGCCCAGGTGAAACCATTTCTCACAGTATACCAATACCGTGAAGAAAGTCAAACTACGAGAATAAAAAAAATATAATTTTTATTGCTTTTCATAGTGCTTGTCGTATAATCCATAAAAAGGGGCAATCAATGAAAATATTTTTTCTTTCAATCACAATACTATTCTTACTATCATGCTCTAAAGAAAAGTTTAATACTTTTAAAGAATCAATGTTGAACAAAAGCATAAAAGGGCGAGAAATGCTTATCGACACCTATTTCTCAATTGACAAACAATATACTCTGCCCTATGCGACGGTCGTTCTCTCCATCCCTGCCTCTGTTACCGAAGGTTTTACGCAAACGGCAAGTCCAATGAAGATCAGCGTTATCAACACCAGTTCAGATCCTATAAAGCTTTATTCAACAAGGACACGTCTTCAAGTTGCCGGCAGAGAATTCAAAGCAATTGATAAAAATACCATGATTACCGATGCACGAAACGAAGACATGAAATATCTTTCAAACAAGCAAGTAGAACAGTGGAAAGAGACCGACCACGGAATACGCGAGCAAGCAGTGAAAACAGTTTATATGGAAACGATCAGCATTCAACCGGGAATGACCGGAGAGGGGATCGTCTATTTCGACAGGCTGGCTCAGAATTATTTTGATACGGCGCCTCAATGCTTTATTCTTCTTTTTTTTGACGGAAAAGATACAGTTACATTTACACTTAAAAATTACAAATTCATGAATGATTAGACAGAACTTTTATGCAATATTTTACCTTGATAATACCATAATTTGACAGTATACTACTTGGGATTGGATAAATATGTTAGAGAAAATATTATTTATAACCGGTAGCAGCGATGAAGATGTCCTTGAGTTGGCAGCAGCCGATTTTTTGAACCATGCGCGTTCATACTCACAACATATTGTGATCATTGCCGATCAAGATCATGATCCTTCTTCATATACCGCCGTCATGAAAAAACACAATATCTGTAATTTTTCCGTTGTACAACCTGATATCACGGACCTTAAGTCATTGCAAAATACGGTCAAACTGTTAAAATCAGCATCAGGCATTATCCTTGATAAAACCGATCTTTTGGAAGCATCATGCCTTGTTCACCCGTTGAAAGGATTGATCACCGAACTTTATAA
>CAZIJP010000219.1:0-3493 GCA_964539615.1 uncultured bacterium | reverse complement strand
TTTTTGAATTTGCTTTGCTAATGTTATATAGTTTTGTGTTTCTTCAGCATCTGGAACTGCATACTCTCCGGGATAACGGAAATTGACGGCAAAATCTGTAAGCACTGCAATCTGCATACGATTGATTGAAGCATGCTGATCGGTAATTGTTAGACAAAGTTTTAGTAATACATCAAGATCATGGGTTCGCGGGATATCAATACTATGAAAATCAAGAAATGCTTTGAAATACTTTTCTATCGCTTGCTGACAGTGGAAGCAGATTATCGCATAAGGTGGATTGTCTGAGGCAAAAAGGATGTCAGCAGCAGATATGTCCGCCGATGCTTTATCAATCCATTATTGAGCGGGACTCATACATGAACTCCATATTTCGCCGCATCATAAGATATCGTATTTCGTTGTGATTTCTCTCGGGAAAAGGTTGTTTCGGATTTAATTATTATATCAATTCCGGATGCGTCCAGCGAATCATGAAATTTCATACGGACTTGTGCTTTTAAAAGTCTTCGATCATAATCAGATAATGCATCGTTAACAACAACAATAAAATCCCAATCGCTGTCAATATTTGCAGTACCACGCGCACGACTTCCAAATAAATAAACAGCCGAATAATGAATATTCAACTCGGTAAGTATCGATTTAAGAGTTTGAAAAATAAACGTTGAATCATTGCTCATAGATAAGTATACCTCATTTACTAATATTAAGCAAAAACAATTGAACGTCAACAATAAAAACTCGTTTGAACATCAAGGCCTTTAAAATCGATTTAAAAGGGCTTCCGTTTTAACATTTGAGAAATTCACATGTGAAAACAACTTTGTTATAATCATTACGCATAACTATATTTTCAAAAAAAAGCATCGTATTAGCTCAAACGAGTTCTTAACAAAATAATATTGCATAATGAAATTGAGGTTTCTTATAGAACTATAACCAATTATTATAGGTAAACTTATTTGAAGAGTAGCGTGTAATTTTACATACATTTGTATTTAAAATGTAGCTCTAAGGTTGAAAAAATAAAAAAGGACACCGAAACGATGTCCTTTTTAATTAATCATGGATATGCTTAGCCGCCGATAAGACGGTCGATCTCCGGTTTGTTGAATCCTACTATGATCTTGCCGTCGATGTCTACGACAGGCACGCCCATTTGACCGGATTTGCGTACCATTTCTTCTGCCTTTGCCTGATCTTTGGACACATCGAAATCAGTGTACGCCACATTTTTTTGTCCTAAGTAGCTTTTCAGCATTTTGCAATAAGTGCAGCTTGGGGTCGAGTAGATCGTGATTGTTGCCATAAGGTTCCTCCTTTTACTGTTTGAACACTACATCCGTTAATATCGCTTTTATCTGCTCATCAACAATACCGTAACACATCATGATTCCTTTTTTCCTGCAGCGTATTATTCCCAATCTTCTCATGACGGCAATATGCTGCGAGACCGCCGGTTGGCTGATCTCAAACTCTTCCATCACATCCTGCGGATTGAACGCACCTGCCAATAGCTTCTCCAGGATGACCAGGCGCACAGGGTGCGCGATCGCTTTCAGCCGCTCTGCCCAGATTATGTGATCGGTAGTTGTCTTCATGAGTTAATTATATAAGCATATTCTTATATGTCAAGGAAAAAAATGATTTCGCTCTATTTTTTCTTTAGATGTCGATCGGTTGTTTTAAATGCTGAAATTTCTGCTATACTGAGTTTGAATTATGGGAAACCCCTCGCTTTTATTTGTAACCCGGTTATGCCGGATGGTCATGCTGAAAAATTAACGATTGTTAAAGAAAGGTGCTTTATATGAAAAATATTATTTTGGCAGGCGGAAGCGGATCACGATTGTTCCCGTTAAGCCGGGACCTTTTTCCGAAGCAATTTATTCAAGCGCTTAACGGAAATTCTTTTTTGCAGGAAACATTACTTCGTCTTCACGGTAATACGATAATAGTCACATCTGCACAAACCGCTCACCTGTGCAGAGTGCAGGCGGAACAATGTTCTGGACATACTATAGATATCCTATCCGAACCCAGCGCAAAAGACACCGGTCCGGCGATCGTGTATGCATTAACCTTGTTCAACGATGACGATATTATAGGCGTATTCCCCAGCGATCATGACATAAAAGACAAACTACAATTTGACTCACTGCTCTCCAAGGCACAAGCTGTCGCAGAATCAGGTTATATTGTGACGCTTGGTATTGCGCCGGCATATCCTGAAACAGGTTTCGGCTATATACAACAAGGCGAAGCGTTACAACACGGTTCGTTTAAAGTTTTGCGGTTCGTGGAAAAACCGGACAAAGCAACTGCAGAACAATATCTTGGTAACGGCGGATATCTTTGGAATGCGGGAATGTACATCTTTAAAAAATCGGTCATGGTACACGAGATCAAAAAGCATGCCCCATCGTTATTTACACTCTATTGCGGCTTATCGGAACATAATGCAGATGTGAAGCAATTGTACAACACTGCACGATCAGAATCGATCGATACTGCTGTTATTGAAAAAACTGATGTAGTGGCAGTGATCCCTGCCGATCCGGGGTGGTCTGATGCCGGGAGCTGGAAAGCGTATAGAGATATTCAACCGGACATAAAAGGAACCCAACAGTGCCGGGATGTCATTTCCATCAATAGCGCCGGATGTATGGTCTCTGCTCCCAAAAAGATCGTTGCTCTTGCCAATGTTTCCGATCTGGCGATCATCGATACCGATGATGTGCTTCTTGTGGCAGATCTGGCTCACTCGCAGGATGTGAAAAAGATATATGATGCAGTAAAAAAAACGTATCCCGAAACCGTAAAATCACATGTTTGGGAACAACGACCGTGGGGAATTTTCAAAACGATTGACCAAGGGGACGGTTATAAGGTCAAAAAGATCACGGTATTTGCGGGACAGCAATTATCCCTGCAATATCATAACCACCGTTGTGAATATTGGACAATGATTTCGGGAAAAGGAATTATGACACTCGGTGAAAAAGAATTCCCCGTAAAATCGGGCGATACGGTCTTTGTACCGTTAGGTGAGAAGCATACGATACAAGCTGTCGATCAACTGGAATTCATCGAAGTTCAACGAGGTGATTATCTCGGGGAAGACGACATAGTCCGTCTGGCCGATCACTACGGACGTGCCTGAAAAAAACATTCGTAATTGATCATTTTAACCGATTAAATTATTGACGCGTTTGCTTTATGTGATAGTATCGCTCAAAAGGAAAGGCGGCTACTATGAAGGTATTGCTTTTGGTATGCGTTTGTGTATTTGTTTTTTCTACTTCGTCATTTTCAGAGACATTGCGTTTTGCGATCATCGGTGACCGTGCCGGTACGCCAAACCAAAAAGCATTCGAGCAGGTTGTGCAGGATGTGCAGCTCATGAGCCCCGATATCGTTATGACCGTTGGCGACATCGCTGATAATTGTGACGAAAAAGAATGGGATACAGCATTGAATTCATTAAAAA
>CAZIJP010000218.1:0-3509 GCA_964539615.1 uncultured bacterium | reverse complement strand
CTATCCTGCTCGCCGATTATACAATGCAGACAATGCCCGTCATGCACGATATCAAACGATCCTTCTGCATATCCTTCCAGAGTAAGAACATTTCCCGTGCGAAAATCGATCACAAGATCTTCGGCAGTTGCGCGTTCTTCAGCCCATTCGATAGCGGTCGGCGCAATATCCATTCCTGAGACTGTATACCCCTGTTTTGCAAACCATACTGAATTTTCTCCTGCACCGCAGCCGATCTCAAGCAACGTACCGCTCTCGGGCATTTTGGCACATGAGTACTGCTCTTCGATCACCTTCAGCGTTTCTGCTGCGCCTTCTTGGGTGTCCCATCCGGAATGACCTGTTGTTTTTTTATGTTTATACGATTTATCATGAAGCGGATAATCGGTACGCATCAATACACCTCGCTATTGTTTTTTCAAATCGATACACCGTGTAATTCATTGCATTCACAAAGGAAACACATCATTCACTGCTTTCACTGTCAGGGATTTAAAGTTATAAACCATGCAGGCAATAGCGATCAAGGCACTGATAATGATCTTACCTGAACAGCTCGGGATGAAATCTTCCGAAAACACATCGATCCGCCCGATCACGAGGAACAATACGATGAGGCCTATGATCGCGCCGATAATTTTTAAGGTGGTCGTCATTTTATTTTTCTCTTCTTTGGTCATGGCATCTCTGTTCGAGAGTGTTTTTTATGTTCGGAATAATTCAGAAATGCCGCTGCAACACACACTATTGTCACTCCGACACCGATAGCGAATAACAATAGATCAAAGTGATTGCCGACACATGCCACGACGATCATCACAGCGCCGCAAAATGCATACATCAGATCAATAACAATGCGTTGTTTCAATATTGTTGATGGTACAACGTTCGTTTCGGTAGTGTCATCCATACTATCAGCTGTTCGATCATTCAACGATCGTACGAACTATCTCATCCGGCAATTTTGCCGTGACCAAATAGAACAGGTTTGAGATCAACCGATGCAACGTCATGTCGTTAATGCGGTTGCCCTTTTCGGTTAGATTCCATTTGGGAGCAATGCGGAATGCCTTATCCATTACCGACGGATATTCAAAATTACCTTCAAAAGAAATATCGATAACAATAGCGCTTTCACTCACGGCTTCGGTAGGGATAATAAACGAAGCTGACGGGACTGCCGATACGATAATATCCGACTGGCGCACAAACTTCACCGTATCGTCAAACGGCGTGAATTTATGGCACACCTGCACAGATCCGTTCTCGTTGAGCATCATGAGCGCTAAGGCACGCCCTACTGCGAGCGAATCGTTTATAATGGTAATACGCTTACTTTCAATGACGAACGGATTGTTTTTTTCTCCGTCGGGATAGGTGCCGTGCGATTCTTTATGTTCATCATACATCATTGCATAACGTTTTAAAATATACATGATGCCCTTTGCCGTGGGAGGAATGATGAGTTTGCGTAATTGTTGTATATCTCTGTATTTCTCAAACTGCACCAAATACCCCAGATTGCTGTAATGAAGTCCTTCAACGTCTTTTTCAGGCGAGACGAGATTCATGAACCATGTGTCTTTCTGTTCAAACGGCGTCGGATAGAGCACCATGATACCGTGCACATCGGAATCATTCAGGTCCCGTATACATTCTTCAAGTTGTGATGTATTGGCAACCGAGTAATCGTGCACCGCTACGCCGTATGTCGCGCCAAATCGCTTTATACCTTTCAGATACGAGATCGATCCGGGATCGTCTGATGTGAGCACGACCGCAAGCGTGGGATGTATCCCTGCTTCATCGTAAACAGTACGGGTACGTTCCATGACAGGCCGGTCATAACGTTCGATCAGTGTTTTTACATCTATGATTGATGACATGCAATTCCTTTCATTTCCGTGATACGAGTGCCTAATAATTTAAAACAGCGACAGTTGTTCTATCTGGCGGCTGCGTCTGTCAGCGCTGTCCGATACAAGCCGCGCACGGATAGACGATTCATTCATGGCGAACGTATCAAACACTTTCCCCTGGCAGGTAATGAAATACCGTGCCCTTTTTAAAACTACGCCGATCTTACGTAGGGTCTCGAATGTAAGCGGCCCGAACCGTCTGGCCTTTATGATACGCTTTGCCGAAAGAACACCCATGCCGGGCACACGTAAAAGCATCTCATAATCCGCCTTGTTCACCTCTATCGGGAACAGGTGCAGGTTATTGAGCGCCCAAAATGCCTTCGGGTCAAGCGACGTATCCAAAAACGGATGCGCCGGGTCCAATATCTCATCGGCCTTGAACTGATAAAACCGCAACAGCCAATCCGCCTGATACAACCTATGTTCCCGAAGTAACGGCGGAGCATTCAACGCAGGAAGAAGATTATCGTTATTGACAGGAATATATGCCGAATAATATACCCGCTTCAAACTCATTTTGTCATACAGCCCTTCGGACAATTTGATTATTTGAAGATCGCTTTCCGGAGACGCACCGACAATCAATTGCGTGCTTTGGCCTGCAGGCACAAATCGCGGAGCATATCGGGCGATCTTGCGTTCTTCTTTGCTGACATTGCTTTGTGTGCCGATATATGCCATAGGTGACAGGATCGCTTCCCGTTTTTTTTGAGGCGCCAATATCTTCAAGCTTGCCTCCGACGGCAGCTCGATGTTGACGCTCATACGGTCTGCATACAGCCCGGTTTGATGAATAAGCTCCATGCTCGCACCGGGGATCGCTTTTACGTGAATATAGCCGTTGAATTTATGAACAGTACGAAGTTTTTTTACAACCTTCAGTATCTCTTCCATCGTGTGGTCAGGGCTCACGAACACACCCGAACTGAGGAAAAGACCTTCAATATAATTGCGTAGATAGAATTGAATGGTCAGGTCAGCTACTTCGTCAGCGGTGAATGTCGCCCGCTGCACTTCGTTGGTCCGTCGATTCATGCAGTACACGCAATCGTAGATACATTCATTGGATAACAGAATCTTTAATAAGGAGATACAACGGCCGTCGTCGGCCCATGTGTGGCAAATGCCCGCTTTTTCGGCATTACCGATCCCGCCGGGTGTATTCTGCCGCGTGCTGCCGCTTGACGAACACGACACGTCATATTTAGCAGCATCTGATAAAATTTCTAACTTTTCAAGTAATTCCATATCTCGTTTTCACCGTGGTTCATTATAGCATGATTGCGATAAACGGCAATATTTTTCACTGATGAACAGGGAACTAATCAGCATCGTTGTTGTTCTCATAGTAGAAACGGCAACATATTTCTCTTTGATGTGTAATTACCAGTGAACTTACTAACCCGGGAGGTTGTATGAAACGTCTGCTATTGGCAATTATCCTTGTTTCTGCTGTATTCTTTGTATCTAATTGCGGCAAAAAAAGCGAGATACTCGGTTCTTTTAAAGAAAGTTCTAAATTTACCTTAAACTCACCGCTTAGATTCGCAAATATCAAGGAATTCAACGGTGACTTCATCGCTATCG
>CAZIJP010000217.1:0-3521 GCA_964539615.1 uncultured bacterium | reverse complement strand
TCGGGTTATAGTTTAAATGAATTGCATGATGTGGCTATTTCTTCGCCCGTTGACAGGGCTTCCTTGTATTATCGAGGTGGTTTATGGCGCGATACAACAACCGCACTTTTAGTAAGCGATACGGCTTCGATGTTAACGCCTTACTTTAGGGATGCTGACACAACATCGTTAAACCTTGTTTCCAGATTTGCGGCAAAGCAAAACACATTAACCAACCCAGTCACGGGAACGGGAACAATAAATGTTTTACCTAAATTTACAGGAACAAGCACATTAGGAAATTCATCATTATTTGATAATGGAAACATAGGAATAGGCACAACTTCTCCAAATTATTTATTAGATTTAAAATCTATAACAAGTGCAAAATTATTTTTACAAGGTGGAGCTTCCCAAAATGGTATTTTATTTGATTCTATAGGAAGTATTAACAATTTTTATTTATTTAATGGAACTTTAACAACATCTGGATTTGGTATTTATGATGTCAAAAATAATATAAATAGGTTGTGGATTAAAAATGATGGAAATGTAGGTATAGGGACTACCTCTCCTAATAGCAAATTAGATGTCAATGGACAAATAAATACATCTAAATTAAATATTTTAGGAAATAATCAAAATACTATATTGATTAATGAAAATATTGGTGGTACTACATCTGGCTATTTAATAGGTAGGTCTTACGCAACTAACAATAATCAAGATTTTTTTATATACGATGTTTCTACAGCATCTTTTAAATTTAATATTAATTCTGCTGGAGATATAGGTATAAATGACGCAACCCCATCTTTTAAATTTGATGTAAATGGTACAACAGGAATACAAGGCGCACTCACCGTAAACAATGCCACGGTGTTAAACGAAGGCTCAGGCGACTTTGACACGCGCATCGAAAGCGACGGAAACGCCAACATGGTTTTTGTGGATGCCTCGACGGATCGCGTAGGCATTGGCACGAATACGCCTTCATCTACTTTGTCTGTTAACGGCTCAGTAAATGCAACAGATTTATCCCTTACAAATCCTTTGCCTATTACAAGTGGAGGAACGGGTGCAGAAAGCGCATCGGTTGCAAGAACTACTTTAGGTGTTGGTTATACCTTTATAGAAAGCACGGCGGGAAGTTCTGTTTTATCTAATAGCAATCGGGTTAGTTTAGTAAATACTGGTGGTGGCTCAACAACCTCAATAGATTTAACAACTGCAAGTATTGGTAGAATGTACATGATTAAAAACCTTGCAAGTGGCACGGTTGTAAGCGATGCTTCAAATGTTATTCCCTTTGCTGGTGGTTCTGCTGGAACTGCAATTTTAAGCGCTGGAAATTTAGTACCTCAATGGTGTATATTAATTGCCGACGGAACAAATTGGCATATTATGCAAAGAAATTAAAATAAACAAAACATGAAAAAAATATTAATCCTTTTCTCCTTGTTTCCTTCCTTTGCTTTTGCTCAGGATACGGTTATTATTTCTAAAATCTTTGCAGAAGATACCCTGTGGAGTGTAAAAAAGGTTTATGTTAATCAAGATGTTCAAATAAAATTGTTTGAAGATTCTTCAGGCATTTATTATTACATTTTAAATGATGTTGTGGATGAGGCACGGAAGATGACAGATGCTTTTAACCTTTACGAAAACCGTAACAAGTTTTTAAATGCCTTGCATAAACTTGACAAAAGCATGGTTAACGGTAAAGTGGAAAGTTCATTTGATTACCTTTCCAATTTATACGCCTCGTTCTGGTTAGGAAATTACAATGCCATTGCCAACGGGACACGGGTTCTTGCTGGGGCTGAGATATTTGTAAATAAGAATAATGAATTAAGGATTAAGATTGGTGAAAGTATAAATAAACCTTTTATCGCCGTTGCCGACACTTATGGCATCATTGTAAATTACCCAAACACGGGCGACAGATTTGTTATTTATAAAACAAATGAAAAGTCATTCAAAGACTTGGATAATAAATTAATTCTTAGGAAACAAAAGCAAATCAACCGATGAAAGCTATAATTTACAACATCTTTAAACTCGGCTACGACGGCATTGTTTATTCCATTTGTTGCGGAGTGCTTTTTTCATTTTTTTTCCCGATAAAGCATTTCTTGATTTTTACAATCTTCGTAGTTTTTGCAGACACGGTGACGGGTATCATGGCGGCAAGGAAAAGGAATGAGGCGATAACAAGTAAAGGATTATATCGCACTTCGCAAAAGGTGGTTGTTTACTTTGTTGGCATCATGATTTTTCACGGCGCAAGTGTTACCTTTGGTTTACCTTCGCAAATAGTTTACTCAGTTAGTTTCTTAATATCATTTACGGAGTTGTATAGCATCTCCGAAAACATTAAGTCGATAACTGGAGTAAACATTGGAACATTAGTATTAAAATTTTTCAGACGTTAAAATAAATAATATGCAGACTAATTTAAAAGAAGCCTTAAAATCGGCTGATACTATCAAGTCACCCCTCGGAGACGTGGCTTGCTACTCAATGAACTTTGCGGAGCTTGCAAGTGAAATTAATGTTCACCTTGAAGGCAATAAGGTAAAGTTTACTTGGCGTGAATATGTCCAACTTGCTCAAATCATTTGGGACAAGATAAAGGAAACATCGCGCGAATGTGCAGGAAAAGAGATTGAAGTGAAATTACCCGCTAAATTATCAATCGTTGGTGCAGCTTTTGCGCTGATTGGATTTAAGTTATAGGCGCAGACGATTCGCTACCTTATGCGGCTTCAGGGAGGTATATTGATTTATGCCTCCCTTAAAAATATAAAATATGAAAGCAAGTAAATTTTGTGTTTTTCTCGATGCTGGGCATGGCGGCATTGATGCAAAGAAAAAGTTACCGTTTAATTATACGACGTATCCGTCAAAGTGCTTCCAGCATAACAACGCAAAATTCCACGGCTACGGCTGGTTCTTTGAAGGCGTGTTCAACAGGGAAGTCGCGGCAAAGATTGAGCAGTATTTGAAAGATTGGGGAATGTCGGTTATAAATGTTTACGACCCCGTTATTGATATTAGCCTTACAAAGCGCGTAGCAAAGGCAAACATGAACGCCCAAAACTATGAGGCTTCGTTGTACCTGAGTATTCACGGTAACGCGGCAACGCCAACGGCGCGAGGTTTTGAGGTATTCACATCAATCGGTAAAACGAAGTCAGATATTTACGCCACGTTCCTTTTTAATGAAGTAAAGGAGGCTTTTCCAAAATGGGTTTATCGAAGCGATACGATTGACAATGATCCGGACAAGGAGGCTAATTTCTTTGTACTGAGCCAAACAAATATGCCAGCCGTGTTATCGGAAAATGGATTCTTTACCAATTACAAGGACGCGTTGATGATGTTTGACCCAGCTTTCCAAAATACCTTGGCTCTTTGTCACGCCCGTGCCGTGGTTGATTACGCAAAAACACAAGGGGTTACGTTTTAAAATGAAAAAGGGGCGACGCAAATGTCACCCCCGATTTCACCACTAAAACAAACGTAACCGATTTCTTAAT
>CAZIJP010000216.1:0-3525 GCA_964539615.1 uncultured bacterium | reverse complement strand
CTCAAGACCGGTAAGCAATCCGGAGATACCGGACCCTATGACAAGATAATCTGTTTTTACGATCATAATGGTTTCCTCATATGCCCGATAATATGCTTAAACGACGGGAAAGTCAAGTATAGCCTATGAATTCTAATAAATGAATTAATGATAAATACTCATTGAAGAAGTATCCAAAATATTAATTTCCTTCAAAGAAATCTTCATCTACTTCTTTAATTTCAAAAACATTACGTATTTGCACACCGACGCTATAATGATACATCAAATCTACAAGTTTGTTACCATCGATCAATATTATTGTATGACTTGCATCATGTGCTTTTTGTTTAGCAGAATCATCAAATGAAGATGTTGTCACAAATACACCTTTGTTTGTATCTCCACTCATTGCTCCTATAAAATTTCTGATTTCTTTTTCTCGGACTTTATTTTCATTATAGCGTTTAGCTTGAATATAGATTTTCTCTAATCCTAATTTGTCCTCATTAATTATTCCATCAACACCACCATCACCAGATTTGGGTGTTTCAATAAATTCACCGTATCCCATTTTTTTTAATAAAATCAAAATAACCTTTTCAAAATAATATGGATCAATATTTTTTAGTTTTTCCAGAAGATCTGTTTTAACTTGTAATTCAATAGTAGATACTCCCGAATCAATTAAATCCTGTGGAGAAGCATTTTTTATTTCATGAATATCGATGTTTTTTTGCCCCTCATCTTCGTAAAAATTTAAAAATCCATTATTATTTTCAACTTCATTTAATAGTAATTTCGTTTTAACTGCATCTTTTCCTTTTTGAGTGATTTGCACCATACCACGTTCGGGATAAAGAATATAGCCACCCTTTTTTAAATACGATTTTCCCCATGCAATACGATTTAAAATTAAAAGTTCACCACTCTTTGTTTTTGTCTCAAGAAGTTCTTTAGGTAATGATGAATAATATTTGTCAACAACCTTTTTAAGCAATTCCCGATAATGAATTGTCTTCCCATCACTGAGAATTTCAAGAATTGGGTTGAATGTTTCATGAAATTTTGGTAAATCCATACTTATAGCCATCCTTTCCCTTTCTTACTTACAAATTAATGTAATTAATCCATAAGTAAGTAATAACCTATAAAACTTATCATATGCAGATAATATGCTTAAACGGCGGGAAAGTCAAGGATGCTCTTACCGGTGATACTCATCATTCTCCCATTGTAAAGGATTATTATGAATATAGTCGCGTATCCTTTGAAGCGCAGCCTCATCACGAATGATATGATCGTAAAAGCGCGGTTGCCAGGCAAATGAAGGATCATGTTTTCGAATTTCAATGGTGCAGATCCTTTTGAATTGATTAATGACATTACCTATTGTTTTTGATTTCATAGTATGCGAGTTGTTCTTTATAAAACCCGGATCTGATATTTCAATGTTATTGTTATTTAATGTATTTGTAGAGACGCTCAATATGGGCGTCTCAAATAAAACAGTATTATTGTTTGATGTTTCCGTAGAGACGTTCACGTTGGGCGTCTCAAATAAAACAGCATTATTTGATGTATCCGTTGAGACGTTCACGTTGGGCGTCTCAAATAAAACAGTATTATTGTTTGATGTTTCCGTAGAGACGCTCGTTCCGAGCGTCTTCGCCATCGGACCATCGTAATTAAGATCGATACAGACACCCGAATCGGGTGTCTCTACTAAATTCTCTGTGTCGGTAATACAAATGATACCATGCATATGATTTGGCATTATACAATATTCATCCAATATAAAATTTGACGAATAGCGCGGTATTTCCAACCAATACTTCTTAATGATATTTCCCGATGCTGATAATACGGATTCACCATTTTGTATCGTTCCCAAAATGCAATTTCGATCTTTTATACAAAGTGTAATAAAATATGATCCGACGGATGAATAATCCCAATTTTGTAATCTGGCTGTCTCGATCCTATATTTATTTTGAAATAGTGTCATTTCTCCGATAGCCCTTTATAATGATCAAAACTGAAGCGACCCCGTTCTTTCTCCCGGCAGCTGCCATTGTTCGAACGGCACGTTCTTTAATAATACACACATAGCGTCAAGACCGAGAATATCCGGATTCTTGGTATACGGCAAACGATACATATCGAAAGCCGTTCGTGCTTTGGTCAATTCATCGCCGTATAATAGATTCAGAACATGTTCCTTCGCATCATAATCATAAAATGTCCGTATCCAAAGCGAATTACCCGCCTCAATTTTAGGGATGTCGACATAATACCCTTTTGCTTTTTTGATCCATTTTACGTCATGCACCGCGCCGCTCGGCAAATAATCGGAAGATACTGGCGTGAGATAATTCAGCATACCGGTCTTTATATCATAATAATATAAACGAGTACCAGCCTCGAAAATCTTTTCCGGCGTTTTCACCGACGGAAGGAAGCGGGATTGCCTGCCTGCCACGGAATATTTATAAGACGTAATGAAATAAACACCGTTATCTGCTGAAAATCCCTGGGATATATGCATTGTCAATACCGGTCTTTTGTTACCGGCACAACCGATAAACATCACAAGAAAAATAGTAAGGAGAATCCTTTGCAAAACTACTATATTTCGGTTTTGTGCCCATCCCGCCCCGCCTCCCAGGGAAATCGGGAGGCGGGCAGAAAGATTTTCTGCCCCTACAAAAATTCTCAATGTAGCGGGTGCATACCATGCACCTGACTTCGTTCTCACACACCTTTTCGAAAACAAAATAAAATAGGAACTTTTGAATTTTGCAAAGGTCTTAAGGAACCATACAACTATGTATCTCATTGTTTTTTTCTGTTTTTCGTTATCCAATCACTTGCCATTTTATCAGCCCGCTTGATCTCGGCTTTGCTCATCTCAGACGATATGATCTCAAGACCGCGGTGCATCTCGTCTGCCACACCGATGATGCGCGACGGGTCCGACACCGAAATTTTCGTCCACATATAGGCAAGCACAAAATCCTTTTTCACGCCCAGACCGTAATAATACAAATTGCCGATTCCGTATTGCGCATCGACATCATCCTGCGCCGCAGCTTTCAGATACCATTGAGCCGCCAGCGTATAATCAGCCTCGACCATCGACCCGTCATCGTAGATCTGAGCCAATTTCGACTGCGCTGGCGCATACCCCGATTCTGCCGATTTGGTAAGCCATTCGATCGCTTTCGTAAAATTTTCGGCAAATATATAATCGTTTGCCAGTTCATATTGCGCTTCTTTGTCACCCTTCTCAGCTTTTGCCGTGAGGTCGCCGAGTTCATCGGAGTATATGCCTGTAACAATTAAAACAACCAACGAAAAAAACAATAAAACGTTTCTCATACTGCCTCCCTTTTTTTCACAGACAACAAGCACATAGTAGCATCAAAGCCGAAAAACGACAAGGTTTTTCAAGAGCAATACGCTTCGATTACATAAAATAACAAACTCCGCATCCCTTTTTTCTTATTTTCCGGTTTTCGTCTTATTAGTTCAAAAAGCCGAAGC
>CAZIJP010000215.1:0-3558 GCA_964539615.1 uncultured bacterium | reverse complement strand
CTTCCTTATCTTTTATCTTCTCAAATGTTAGTTTAGATTGTTCAACTTGTTCAAGATCTTTGATTAAGACCTTACATTTTGGGCTTATAATTATCTCCGACTTATCAAACTTGCCGTTTACCAAAAGCTGTCTCTCTCTGAATCTTGGATTGGCCGACTTAAATCTTATCTGATTTGCCGGGAAGCCTTCTTGAATAAGAATCTGATAGTCAGAGGATCCTGATGTTTTCCTATTCTTCCCAGATGCATCTATAGTTAATGTCACATTCTTTCCGTATCTCTTTTGTATCTCTCTAGCGGCTTGCGCAGTATCAGAGTTGCCTAAAAGCTCGAACTCATCAAAGAAGTAAGTTCTAGCTCCAAGCCTATAGGCAAAGGTGCATGACATTCTTCCTACGTTAAAATCTAGATTGGCATGAACGTGCTGCGTTGAAGGTATTCCATCAATTGTAAAAACGTGCTTGGACCTGTCGAAAGCATAGTAAAATAAGTCACCACTTATCTTAATGATTCTTCCCTCTTTAAAAACCTGAAGGGCTTTTTTGTCCAACATATACTCAAGTGTTGCTACGTAAGTTTGATCAATGTGTTTATTTTCTGCAGTATCACCAAAGACTACTTTAAAGGATCCCGGATTTTTAACTTCCTGCTCGGTCATCATGTTTAGATAATCCATTACCCAGCCATGCTTGTCTTCTGGTGTTCCTGCTAGAATCTTTTGTTTATTTGGGGAGCTAGTTCTAATACGTCTTAAGAATTGGTTAATTCTATCCCACGAGCAAAGAGAAAATTCATTAACTCCACCGTACCCTAAGTTCGGTCCAGCTATTTCGTTCTCAGCTGTAAAAATATAGAGCGGTTTATTATTCCAAATAAATTGGTAGGTCTTATCCTGAGAGTTGTATTCCCACACCTTCCCTCTCGATATGCCTGACTTCTCGAATATGTCCTGAAACGTTGGGTATATATCTTTTTTGAACATTGCGTACGATGGACAAAGAAGACCACCAGCATGACCTTTATTTAGCTTAGAAAGCTTTAAAAGCTTCATGCAAAGATTATATGACTTGCCGCTTCCCAAGCCAGCCGAATGTAGAATTGTTTCGGTTATATCATCATCGAAGACAGGCTTCTGTGAAGGAAGTGGGGTGTAGTTAATCCTCAGATTTAAATTCAAGATTCACTTCTTGTATTTCGTTAACAATCTTATCAGTCTGTTTTAAGTATTGTTTTCCAAGCCAAATTAACATTGTTGGATTCCCACTCATGGCTGTCTCGTACTGCTTTCTTCTAAGACTAATCTTTCCCGAAGATCTCTTTTGCTTGAAATACTCCGAAAAAGTTATGCTATGCTCTTCTTTAACTCTATTCTCTATTGTGTCGACACAACAATTATACCATCCTGCTATCTCTTCAAGCGTACACTGTAGACCGCAAAGTTTATCAAACTCTTTCCAGTCAATCTCAATTCTAGGTCTTCCCATTACAGTCATAATTATTCTCTATATTGAAATGTTGCTGTTATTCTGTTGTAGCTAACTGAAGAGCTAGACTTGTTGTGTATCTTTGAATTTTTGCCAGGCTGCCCTACTCTTCCGCTTCTAACGCATATCCAATTTTTATTATTGTTTAGTGCTTTCATAAAAGGCTTTAAACTTGTAGTTATTCTTATTCTGTTTTCTTTATAAATTTTAGCAATTGTGTTTATAAACTTTATCCCAACACCAAAACCTTGAAATTCTGGAACAACCACCAACCTTCCTACTGTCATAATGTCTTTAGCAATAGGGTGGGGGAATCTTGCTATTTGCATAAATCCTACTTTTTTATTATTAAGTGTTAGCTCGTAATAATGACCCATGCCAATAGATTCATTCAAATAATGATACTTTTTATAAAATTCCCATGATCGCTTTGTTGTTCTTGTGACCTTAAATTCGAGCTTTTCCCCTCGATTAATTTTGGGATTATATACTCTTTTTTGTCAGTGTCATAAATCCAGTCTGGCTGCAACCAATCCGTGATGTCGTGATGACAAGTAACTGCCACAAGTTTTTTGTCTATTTTCCTAAATAGTTTTTGAACCGAACTAGACATAGACTTAGCAACATCTCTGTCCACCAGTGAAGAAAACTCGTCATAAACAACCAAATTATTCTCAAGTGCCAATCTTGCCAATTCGACTCTGGATTTTTCTCCATTAGACAAAACATTAAATGGCTTTAACCAATACGGAACTGAATTAAACCCGACCGAACCAAGAGCAAATGTAATGTCATCCATTTTTAAGTCTGAGTTAAAGTTTTCTATTATTGAATCATTACTCCATTTGCAAGCATGAAACTCTCCAAAGACATTTCTAGCAATGGATGTTTTACCAGTACCTGAGTTGCCAACTATTAAGCCAACATTCCATTTGTCTGGTAATTTGTGATCTCCGCTAAAAGATTGAACAACATCTTTTTTTTCTAGATCGTATTGGCCAATTAGAGATTGAACTCTAAAAGAGTTATTTGATTTTGTTCTATAAGAGAACTCGAACTTTAAATCCACGATCTTGTAACTCCATTAAAAGCATTTGTTGTTTATCTTCTTCTTCACAATCAACTTCTAGTTTATAATTAAAACTTAAATTAATTTCTTCATCTTGATTTTTGTCTTCTGGTAATATTTCAAACTTCTCTATTCCTAGTAGATCAGAATCAAAATCTGGACCCAAGTCCATTAGTTCAGCATGAATCACGGATAAATCAAGTTCTGCCCATGCAGCGATTGCATTATCACTTGTAAGATAGGCGTATTCTTGTGCTTCGCTTTCAAATTCTTGATACATGGCGGGGACTTCTTTAAGGCCAGCTTTTTTAGCCGCTTCAATACGTCCATGTCCGGCCAATACAAAACCAGTTCGCTTTGATACAACAACAGGATTTCTAAATCCTTGATATTGAATAAGCTTTGCTAGTCTATCAATTTGCTCTTTAGGGTGTTTGTTATTGTTCTTAGGATTTAAGACAAGTGAATCTATGTCCACTACTTGGATTTCTTTTGCCTGAATCATATCACTCACAGAGTTTAATGTTTCGGGTCACTGACCCTTAAACTCAGGCTAATCTAAATTTTAGATAGGTGTCAATAATAATTAGATAGTTAGTAACAGGCTTCTACTGAGTAGCTTCTTTCACACGTTTGATTTAATAAATCTGGAACTCTTCCCGGGAAGTATTCGGATACTAATTCAGCCTTACACCGAAGTGTAGCTTCTTCCATACTCATGCAGTTCTTATCATGCTTGCCGCAAGCACATAGAATAAACGCTATAAAAATAAGATTAAAATATCGCATATATTAAACTCTACTCTTCGTTTTCTTCACGAGCAGCACGTCTCTCCCACGAGATTAATCTTTCTAAAGCTTCGCCTGGTTCACATTTTGGACATTCACTAGCAAAGTCGTCAGTCCACGGGCTTTTTTTATGATACTCAACTATAAGGCTGTCGCATTTATTGCATTTAACATCTAAAATTTTGCTGTATGTCCCCATTAGTAAGTCCTTAAAGA
>CAZIJP010000214.1:424-3563 GCA_964539615.1 uncultured bacterium | reverse complement strand
ATATTGCTATTATACATTTTTAAGTTTTTGTAACTTGCGTTACTTGTGTTTTTCTTAGTTGATTTGTTCGAACTTGAATGTGAATTCAAGTTCTCCCGCTCTGTTATCTACATCATTTTACTACAGCTCCCCTTCTTTGGGGTCCAGCGCATCTGCGCGAAACAGACTATACTCAATGGATTCATTTTTGTCAACACAAAAAGCATAAAAAAAATAAAAAAAATGATTTTGTTTCCAATAACTATTATATAATGATTTTAACTGATTATCTGGTATACTCAAATTGCTGATTTACAAAGGAGAATAAGAACTTATGCGTCTCTGGAGCCTTCATCCGTGTTACCTTGACCGGCAAGGTTTGCTTGCCGTATGGCGCGAGGCTTTGCTAGCTCAGGCAGTGTTATCGGGTAAAACGATTGGCTACATCCATCATCCGCAGTTAACCCGCTTCCGGATGCAAGCCGATCCTATCGCCGCGATCGGCCGCTATCTTTCTGAACTTTTTGTTGAGGCACAAGAACGCGGCTATCATTTCGATAAGAACAAGATATTCGCGCCCTTTTTCTCAGATACGCTCAGCGTTACATCCGGACAGATCAGCTATGAATGGAACCATTTGTTGAAGAAATTAAAAAAAAGAACCCCACTGCTGTTTGAACAATATCAGTCAATTACTGTTCCTTTACCGCATCCGCTGTTTCAAATCATTGCAGGTGCTATCGAACCGTGGGAAAAGAACGACTGAGGAAACGGTCAGCTCTATAAGCCTCTTACCTCTTGAATGAATTTCTAATATAACGTATACTTACGTATATGGAACAATCTGTGTCAAAAAATAATCAATTCTCTTTACTAATTGTGGATGATACACAAGAGATCCGCGAATTGATCAAAAATGTGTGCATCAGTCAAAACATAACCGCCGATGAAGCGGAGAACGGACGCGTCGCGGTCACTAAACTATTGAAGAATCATTATCATGTGGTCGTGACCGACATCAAGATGCCCCGTATGGACGGTATCGAGTTGACCCGCTGGATAAAACAATTTAACAAAGAAATATTTGTTATCGTTATGACCGGTTATACCGATCAATTTTTATGGAATGAGATCGCTGCAGCAGGAGCCGATGATTTCCTGACAAAACCGTTCAATGTACAACAAATGATAATTAAAGTTAAATCGATACTTCGTTATCAGCAATTACTTGAAACCACGGAAAATGAGTTGCAAGAAATAAAATCGATCAGTAACGAAATGATCGACGGTCTGCAAAATGAATCAATGTCAGCCGGTTTGAGGTTAAAAGATTTGGAGTCCGAGATCGAAAAAATCAAAAGAAAAAAATCCGACCATGAAAAAAAAATCCCCGACACTGACGACGGGGATCGAGAGTAAAAAGCGATCACTGTCATTCGATCTTTTTTCGCCGTTTCATCACTACGACCGCGGCAGCCATCAGTACGACGACACCCGCGAGAATAACAACAAACATATTCGTAGTTTTTTTCACTGCTGCTTCCATGGTTTGCCCGGATGTCATGATCGTGCCGACATTATAACGCCATGTGACAGTTTTTTTGCTTTTCTCAAGGTCATCTTTGTTTGCCACATTGGCAGTAAGGATTGATCCGGGAAGATGCACCTTATAGGTCCACGTAAATTGCGACATCATTTGTTTCATGATAAACTGAAACTTATCCTCTTTATTATTTTCTTGAGTCGGCGTTGTAACACCGATTGTACGGGAAAATTTATAGGTACCGTCCGGCTGTTTTTCAAACGACACTTTTCCAATAAATCCTGTTTGCCCCTGTTGCGTTTGCCCGAGCTTCATGAATGCGCCAAGGGTTTTGAATGAGCATTCGATAATTACCAATTGATTGTTGTCTTTTGTAGTGACCTCTATATTTTTAACCTTTATACCGTCGATCGCTTTTAATTCCTTCTCAATATCTTTTTTGTCAATTGTTTTTCCGGCCATCCCATCTTTTGCAATACTGATCTCCATGCGCGTCTTACCTGAACCGTCGGTATTCACCCATGTCTCTTCGCTGTAATCAGCGCACCCGGCCAGAAATAAAACCGTAACGATCATCAACCACACCTTATTCATAACAACCTCCGTTTCATATACTGCACGATTATACCGAAAGTGGCCTGATAGTCAAGCTGAGACCGGAATTCACATGGTCGACGTACTAACAAGAACACATCAATCCTTCAGACGATTCCCTTTTTTGTAGATCAATAAGGCGGCCGACAGAATTGCCATACCGATCAGTATCAATACGATTGCGCTGTATAATGATTTTTTCGATCTCACCTCAGAGATCGCTTCCATACGCTGCTCCCCAGGAGATGACAGCTCAAAACTCCAGTTGACCGATCGTTTCTCATGAGTCATCTGCCGAGAGTCATTTTGATTGGCAGATACGATCGCACCCGGAAGCCTTATCGCATACGTCCATCGGTAATCCCGATCGCCGCTCGGAACTGAGACAACTCGCGAATATGACATCGTACCGTTAGATTGTTTTTGATAGCGTATCGAACCGAATACGCCCGTCTTCCCCAGCGTCGTGCTTGCAAGCTGGGATATCACGGAAAAATTATCAAACAGACATCGAACATATATGATCCGATATCCGCCTTTTTCTAGAGAATATACTTTGTTACAAAAAACACCTTTAACGGAATTAAATTCGTTTTTAGTATCTTCATCCGTTATAAAATACAACGGATATGTATCTCGTGGAATAGTGAAGGCCATAAAAGCTCCGCCGTTTCCGCCGGCTTTCAGCCATAGTTCTTCATTGTAACCTATGCCCTCAGGTTCTGTATAATAAGCGGTCATAAACTTAGAAAGCATCATGATCTGACCGACATTCCACTTCCATACAGCCGTTGTTGAGCCTTTAGAAAAGTCGACAGAGTCCGCTGATACTAATTTTTTTCCAAAATGCATTATATATGTCCAGACAAATCGTTTACCAATTTTTTCGACATCATCAAGTTTCATTGATTTGGTGATCTCGTCAAGTGTGGTGTCTGAAACAACACCGATATGGCGTTTGAACATATAACTGCCGTCGATCCATTTGTACCCGTTATATGTGCCGATAAAACCATAGCGAGC
>CAZIJP010000214.1:0-414 GCA_964539615.1 uncultured bacterium | reverse complement strand
CGGAACAGTACCTAACTGCATAAATGCTTTTAGCGACGTAAATGTGCACTTCAATTCAACGATCTTTTTAACACCTTCGTTACGTATCGATACGGATTGTACTGTCACTCCATCCAAACCGGCACACTCTTTTTTTAAAGCTTCGACTGTCAGTGTGTCATCTGTGAACAATGCCGTATCTATGCTCACATTAATATGCGATTTTCCGGAACCATCGGCTGCAAGCCAGGTTTCTTCCGTATAATCGGCGCACCCGGAGATAAACAAACCAATCATTATGAACAATCCGTATGATCTCATAACGCCTCGCTTTTCTTATATACAGATTATACTAAGAAATGTATCAAGGTCAATATAACAAAAAAACCGGAGCCGAAACTCCGGTTTTAATAAATAGTGCTGTAGTTGATTATG
>CAZIJP010000213.1:0-3598 GCA_964539615.1 uncultured bacterium | reverse complement strand
CCGTATGACTTTTAATTTTGTTTGGCAGTTGAAATTCATAATAATGTCCAACTTTTCTAGTGAATTTAAGTCCACCATAAAATACTTCTTGGCTTGACAAGGTTAATTGAGTATTTGATACAATTGGTTTTGCTTTAATCCGTCCGAAGAATCCATATATGCCTTCTTGATTTGGTGTTTCGGTTAAGTTCGTTTTAATTATCAACTTATCTCCACTCTGCACTGTAAAGTCAGAAAACTTAATTTCATTTTGTTTATAATCAATTTTATGTTTTAGAGTAGCAAAACTAAAATCAATCTGACCAAAGTCTCTATCTTCAATTCTCGCTGGGTCTTTTTTTAGTTCTTCGATTTGGTCTTCATATCTTGTTATGTCAAATTTGTCTAAAAACCACATACCACCTACTGAATACATTTGTGTGTGATTAAAAACAGGCGGTTGTCCAGTTACAATACATGTCGCAGCCTGAATATCTGTCACGTGTGCAACAGTAAAAAGTAATTCACTATCATTATATTCAACGATGCATCCTGAACCAAGTCCTTTTGGTAAAAGTGTCTTAGGTTCAGACATCACTATATGAACTGTCGATTTTATTATTTTTTCAATTTTTAGTTGTGTCATAGTTTATGTTGTTTTATGGTTATTGATTGACTCGTTTATCGCTCATAATATTGCTGCCAACGTTGGTGTATACGCCATATGGCGTATACACAGCCAATTTTGAAGTATCACGCCATATGGCGTATATTTTTTCATATATCTACCTCCTGATTCGCACACAGGAAATACTTACAAACAGTTTCTGTGAATTTCAAAATAGTCGTATATTTCTTTGAGTTATCCATGCAAGATACTACCAGCGCATATGATCGCAGTCAAGGAAAATACTTTCTTCACCGCGCTACATCCATTCTTGCAGATTCCTGCAATATGCGGTATACTCACAATCAATGCTCAATCGAAAGGATGCTGCTATGGCTATTACGCGCATGATCTCATGGAATGTGAACGGTCTTCGCGCCGTGCATAAAAAAGGTTTTCTCGAGTGGATGGATTCTGCCAAGCCCGACATGCTCTGCGTGCAGGAGACGAAGGCGCATCCCGATCAGCTTGCCGATGAACTGCTCCATGTGAGCGGGTATCACTCGTATTTTGCATCGGCTGAGAAAAAGGGCTACAGCGGTGTCGGCCTCTGGACAAAGACGGAACCTGAAACCGTGTCGTATGGGCTCGGTATTCCGCGATTTGACAGCGAAGGGCGTACGATCGTGGCTGATTATGGAAAGTATGTATTGTTCAACATATATTATCCGAACGGTAAAGCGTCGGATGAACGCCTGCAATTCAAAATGGATTTTTATGACGCGTTTCTCGATACGGCGGAGCGATACCGTAAACAGGGAAAACACATCATTATATGCGGCGATGTGAATACCGCCCATACGGAGATCGATCTTTCGCATCCGAAAAACAATGAGGGCGTGTCGGGATTTTTGCCGCAGGAACGGGCTTGGATCGATAGGTTCCTGGCGTGCGGCTATATCGACTCATTACGGTTGTTTCACAGCGAACCGGAACTGTATACATGGTGGGATATGAAAACGCGCGCTCGTGAACGCAACATCGGCTGGCGGCTGGATTATTTTTTTGTCAGCAACGAATTGCGGGATAACCTTAAAGCGGCAGGGATCATGCCCGATGTATACGGCTCCGACCATTGTCCGATAGATATAACGGTTGACCTGTGACGAAAGGGAGTGCTTATGACCGATAAAACAGTATTGCTGCCGTATGAAGCGTATGAACTTTCTCAGATTCGGCCGACAATCTTTATCGATACCCGCGATCCGGCCGAGTATGCGATCTCTCATATACCGGGAGCGGTCAACATCCGCGATATTTTTTCCATGCTTGCAAAATCCACGCCGGAAGGGCTGTTGGAATTGAAAGACCATTTTTCGGAATTGTTCGGCAATGCAGGATTTTCAGGAAATGAATATGCGATCATTTACGAGGATGCCATGAGCACGGGATTCGGTCAATCGTGCCGCGGTTATTATCTTATGAAATATCTCGGATATCCTCATGTGTATGTGCTTCACGGCGGTTTCCGTTTATGGCGGAAGATCGGGCTGCCGCTCAATGCGCTGCCGGTTGAGCCGACTCCGGTGAAGTTCCCGCTATCAATTGATAATTCGATCATGGTGACCACTGCTGAAATGAAAGCCGCGCTCAACGATCCGAATATCGTATTGCTTGACGTGCGCGATTATGACGAATGGACGGGAGAAAGCTCCTCGCCGTATGGAAAGGATTTTTGCCCGCGCAAAGGGCGTTTGCCGGGTGCCGTATGGATAGAATGGTACCGTATGATGAAAGAGACACCCGTCGGTATAATGTTCCGTTCTACGGAAGAAATTTTAGAGGTTTGCGCTGAGGTCGGACTCACGCCCGAGAAAACCGTCTATGTGTATTGCTTCAAAGGATGCCGCGCGGCCAATACGCTGGTCGCATTGAAAGAAGCAGGCTTTAAAAATGTCCGCAATTATTTTGCATCATGGAACGAATGGTCGCGTGATGAGTCGTTGCCGATCGAGACGGGCACGCCCGATAAATCCCGCATGGCACGTTATGTGCGCCATGAGTGTGAGAGCTGTTGACGGCTGAACTATTTTGCGATTTGTGATGCGATACGGTTATGTTCTGCAGAAATGATCTTAAGATAAACAAAAAACAGCGATATAAAAAAAAGCCCTTCCGAGAAGGGCTTTTCTTATATGCATACAGTATAAAGTATCGATCAGAACAGTTTGTAGGTAATTCCTGCTTCAAACAGTAGATCATATTGTTTTTCGGATAATGTTTCTTCATGATAGCCAGGGTCTGATAGCGATGAATCACTAAATTCATAATTTATTCCCGTAGATGCAAAGATTGTTACATTGGGAGAGAAATAGTAATAAGAGTCCAGCTCAATTATCAGGGAAATCACATTCAACGAAGCTTCGGAAAACGGAGTGTGGTCTCCATCAAGTTCTGCTTCCATGTGCTGGCCCATTACTCCTGCCATAGCGGAAAAAGAAGTTCTTTGTGTGGGGTAATAGCCGATAGTTACGGTGGATTCATAGGAATAACTGTCAATCGTTACTTTTTGCACAGGTGTATCTTCGATATCGGCATCCTGAATTTGTTTGGACCATCCGGCTCTCGACTGAAAAGAAAGCTGCCATTTCTGGGAGAGCGGATTCTCATACTGATACGATACGGAAGAAATAAATCCCGTTCTTGTCTGTAGAACGGATTCCGTTACATAGTTGTATCGTTCCTGCAGCATGTTCTCATAGATCGGCCTAAACTCTAATTTCAGTTCTGAACCGTATAAACGCTGCGTTTGCGAGAGGTTATGGAATACATCAGTGTAGGCGGCCATGGTCATCGCATCGGGGGTTACGTTTGATTTGTTCTTAAAAAATTGGTCGAAGGTCTTAATATTTTCAACGAAATTATCACGGTAATCCAGGCTGCGCAGGTTTTTACGCTGTGCGATCAGCGTTGCAAGTTCACGTATGTCGTTGGCATCGGGAGCTGATTTCA
>CAZIJP010000212.1:0-3614 GCA_964539615.1 uncultured bacterium | reverse complement strand
CGTATCGCCAAACGTTCGCGTTCTTTTTCCTTATTCCTGCGCCATGCATGCAGCACAAGCGTAAGTGCGATGATACCGTATGACACGAACACTCGGAAATACTCGCCGAGTTGCGCTTTGCCGAACATCTGTTGCCCCGCCATCGGTGATACCACGAACATCAGATGGAAAAGCGTTACACCGATAAACACATTCGGTATAGAAGCTTTGCTGACCGTTGCACCGCCTATCAACAACGCTGCCACGGCAAACATAGCCGCCTGATCGTGGCTGTTGTAGGTATTCAACGTGCCGATGTTCTGCAGAAATATGATCTGCCCTATGCAAGCCAAGACCGTTGAAATGATTATCGCGATGATACGTGTCCGTTCAACCGGGATACCTGCCGCATCGGCGACCTGCATGTTCTGCCCTACGGCGCGCATATCCTGCCCGAGTTTTGTCTTACGGAACCACACGATGAAAAAACACAATGATGCGATCACCAGATATGTCAATACCGGTATTTTTATACCGGATATTTGCAATGGGATTGCATTATCGATCACTTGCCGTACCGCCTCAAGGCTTACGGCATTACGGATACCGTAACCGCGCGAAAGGATAAGATCGAGACGCTTGATAGGTATCAGCACTCCCATCGCGTATAAGACGATCAATTGATAGATACCGTTGATGAAGAAGCCGAGTATCATGGATGTGACCATCTCGCGGCCTTTTGCCTTGTTGAGAATAAGTCCGCATATATAACCCAAAAAAATCGCCAACGGCAACGCAAGCAATATGGCTGCCGCCAAACCGGTCACCCCGGATATTTGCCAGTCGGTGATCATGATAAGACCGATCTGCCCTGCCATAGCACCGAGTACCATACCGAAGTTGAGCCCCATTCCCGCCATGATCGGCAAGAGCAGCGATAAGACAAGGAAAGAGTTACGCGCCAACCTGGTGAATATCTCCTGTATGAGATACGGCCCCGAAAAACCCGACATCGGAATTGCAGCAATGCTTAATACGAGAAATAATATCGGTACAATATTTGTGGTTGCAAACCGTTTCGGTTCAAACATCTGCCTGTTCATGATCTCACCTGCATTTTCCGTGTCAATGCATACAATATCATGCCGTTTGACACAATGATTCGAATAACTTCAGAGATATCGGTGTTCATCATACTGTTGATGACCGACGGCGTCATGGTGAGAAGCCCCTGAAATAAAAGCGTTCCTATCACCACGTTCAATATGCTCGCCTTATGCACCGATGCGCCGCCGATAAGGATAGCAGCCACTGCCGGAAATGCCATATACAACGGTGACAGATACATTTGTATAAATCCGAAGCTTTGCTCATACACGATAATTGCCACTGCGCCAAGCAAGGTGGACAACACTACTGAAATAGTGCGCATTTTGTCAACATCGATACCAGATGCACGTGCAAACTCAGGATTGGAGCCTGCCGCAGTGACCGCTGTGCCTGTCTTGGTGCGGAAAAATCCCCATACGATCGCGCACATAAGCAGCACAAACAGGATCATACCCGTCGGTATCTTTAAAATGAATCCGGCAGGCAGCGCAAGATTGACCATTTCGATCTGAGACGGCGAAAAGACGCTGTGCACGATCGGGAATTGAATGGTCTGTATATTGAACGGTATCTCAATTTTCAAAATATTATCCAACGCATGTATCCAGTATCCGTCGAGACTTATTGTCGTGCGTAATCCTTCTCCGCCGTATCCCCATATCATTGTGGGATTCTTATACGGAAGCAGAAGCCACATGATACACATGAGCGCCACTGACGAGAATCCCACATATGTGGCTATCATCATCTCGTCGCCTTTGACCTTATTGAGAAGTTTACCGTAACCAAGCCCGAACAAAGCAGCAAACGGTAATGCCAATAAAATAGCGCAGAAAAATCCGCCTATGCCGTGAACGCCGAATTCCAAGCTCATCGTTGCTCCCAAAAGTCCGGCGATAACGCCGAGTGGAAGCCCGAAATTCAGGCCGCATCCTGATTGCACCATCGGGACAAGCGCAAGCACCATGATAGCGCTCATACCGAACCGCACAATAGTATCATTGATCGAGTCGTCAATGCGGACATGCACAAACGGCGCCGCCACAAATAACGACACAAGGAATAGTCCGATGATAATGCGCGGCCATCCCGCTGTTGCTATAAATTGTTTTATATTGGTCATTTATCCTCACCTGCCTTATGATCCACGGTCTTCTCTCCAAGCATGAGCAATCCGAAATCGGCAGCCGGGCTTACGGACGGAAGAATGCCGGCGATAACGCCCTCATTGACGATCGCTATCCTGTCGCAGATCGCACGAAGTTCCTCAAGTTCGGATGAAATCATCACGATCGTTGTGCCGTTGTCGAGATTGTATCGCTTCAACGCATCAAGGACGAGTTTTTTTGCACCTATATCAATACCGCGAGTAGGTTCAGAAACAAACAAGAGTTTCGGCCCAACGGCAAATGCTTTCGCAAGACATATCTTCTGTTGGTTCCCGCCCGACAATTCCCGGGCAAGCTGATGTGTACCGGTACACTTGATATCAAGCATGGTCACATATTCCTGAGCCGCGTCTTTTATCGCTTTATCGTCGCGCCATTTTATCAGGCCGCCGAGAAACGGTTTTACAAAACGGTTCTGCGCCTGCATGGCGGTGAACGTGATGTTCCAGTCGATGGGTTCTTCAAGAAGCAACCCTACGCCGCGACGGTCTTCCGATACAAAGGCCATACCGGCATTCAAGGATCCTGCGGCATCATTAAGCGGTATCGTCACTCCGTCAAGGATGACGTTGCCTCCGGCATTATACAATCCCATGATACCATTCGGTATTGCGAGTTTTCCCTGTCCGGCAAGGCCGCCGATGCCGAATATCTCGCCTTTTTTCACCGCGAACGATATGTCACGCACCGATTCTCCGGGCATATCCACCCATAGATGTTCCAGTATCAACGAATTAACATCGGGCAATTCGCGCGTTTTTTTCTCATCTGCTGCGCCGAGATCACGGCCGACCATCCACTCCGCTATCTGGCGGACATTGGTCTCTTTTGCTCGTGAATCCTGAACTATCGCGCCGTCACGCAAAACAATTATACGGTTGGCCACGTCAAGCACCTCGTGAAGTCTGTGAGAAATGAATATGATGGCTATTCCGGCCTCGGCAAGTTTTTTCAATGCCGTAAGCAGGATCACCGCTTCTGATTCCGTAAGGACGGCCGTAGGTTCATCGAGGATCAGTAATTTGACGTTTTCGCGGACAAGCTCGCGGGCTATCTCGGTAAATTGCTTGTGACCTACAGGCATTTCGTCAACGACCATGTTTTCCTGTATCTCAACGCCAAGCGTTTTAATGGCATGATCGGCACGTTTTTTCATGTCGACGCGATCAAGCGTGTTGACGCGTTTTCCGAATATATATGAGAGAAAATTTGTTTTCAACGTTTCTTTGTTCAGCACAATATTTTCGGTAGCGGTAAAACCGGGGATGAGGGAAAACTCCTGATGCACCATGCCGATACCGGCCTCAAGGGCATCAAATGGGCAGGTAAAAGCCATCTCGTTACCTTCAATATATA
>CAZIJP010000211.1:0-3643 GCA_964539615.1 uncultured bacterium | reverse complement strand
TAATATTTTCATTTTTTTCCCGATTGTTTAATTATTTCTGAAAAAAACTCTATATCATGAATAACCATAGACACATCTGACTTAAGATTAGATGTGGTCTCTAGTGGTTTAATAGATCTAGCAACATCTAATGTCATTTCAAAAACTTGCTTTTTAACTTCAGGACTAACGCTCTTTACTTGTGTGTGATTAATCCCTAATGATTTATAAACTTGATAACAAGTGTTGCTTAGATGATCGGTGTACTCTCTATAGTTCATTGCGAATAATCCTGAGACATTGATTAAGCTTGTTGTTAGCAAGCTCACGATCAAAGTTAATTTCTTCAGTTGCCTTCTTCATCCCTTGAATCTTCCCAACAGAAAAAGCAAAGAAGCAAAACGAGCAAACTAATAGAAAATTAAAACGCATACTTAATTCCCTTTTCAGTATTAATCTCTAAAACTAAATGGGAGTTTATTGGCCTACACAGTGCTTTGCCGTTAGGAGATACTCCAAGATATGTCCAGTCTGTACCGTCTTCTGTTAGTGTAAACATACAATCTAGATACTTACCTTGGGACATTAACTCGTGAATAGTCCTAGGCTCATTTTCTATATGCTTATTTGCAAAAAAATAGATCATGTCGGGGACGATGTAGGAAGGTATAGAGTTTAACGTTAGTACAAATTTTCTAACCTCTTCGCTAGTAGTTCTAAAAGATGCTAATAAGTCTTTAATATTTTCCGGATTTAATTTAATTGCTACTGCTAAATCTTTTAAGTTCATCATTTAATACCACCTTTTTTTAAGTTCTATCGCCTGTAAATTCTGTTTTGGTAACAACTACCTGAGTATTTTTAACACCGTCTTTTTCGTAATAATCAAGAACACCGTCAACATATAGCTCCTTGCCTTCACTGAGATACTTTCCTAAAAGCTCAGCAAGCTTTCCGTAAGACACACAATTGTGAAAAAGAGCTTTATCCTTTTCACCTTCGCCCTGTCTCTTGTAGGTCATGAGAGTAAAGAAGGTAATATGCTTACCATTTTTTGATTCAATAGTTTTAGCATTGTAACATTTGCCTAGTAATATGACTTGATTAACACCTAACATCTCTAGTTCCTTTTATTAGCTTCCTCTATTAATTTAGAAGCTTCAGCCTTAGTTATTTCATCATTAAATTTAATTCCAAGTTTTCTCAAAAAACTCTTTTGAGCGTCACTGGCCGGGAAAGTGGCTATATTTTTAGGCATAGTTTCAGAGATGTTAAAAGCAGGCTTGGGTTGATCTTGTTTCTTTGCTGCAAACATATCAGGTCTAGAAACAGAGTTCCCATCATCATCCTCGTCAGATGTTGATATACCCAAAAGAGCTTGAAGCTGATAACGCTTGTAATAAGTGATAAGAGAGCCAAGCTTTTGTGGATCTGCTAGAGTAGGCATAATCATTTCAGAGTTAATACTTTCGCCAGAGACATGAATGAGTGTAGTGATAAGTATTGTTCTATCACTGTCTACTCTCATAGATTGATAAACAGCTAGATCATTAGACGCTAGCAATGGTCTAACAACGTCTAAAATCCCAGACAGGGTAAGATAGTCAGACTTAAAGAAAGGATTCTGTGCGTCTTTTACGATAGGCCTAAGAGAAGAGTGAAACTTGATTAGAGACTGGTTTATAGATTTCATTTAATACCTCAATTGCTCTGTCGAGCGGTTTAATGGTTAGCTCTTTTAGTAGATCTTTTTTATTCTGTAAAGCACATTTGCAATGTCCAGAAACAACCTCACATTCATCACTAAAAGAATATAGAACTTCAAACTCTTTACCGCATCTGTGACAAATTAATATTTCCGAAGTCATAAATCCTTATGTTTTTTATAATGTATAATATTAGCTTAAAATTATGCTGATGGTTAAGAATTTGTAATTATTACACTATCTATTAATTAGATGATTACTATCTAAAAATTAGATTAAGCTGAAAATTTACAAAACGTTACGACTTGTTTTAAATACTAATTACCGTCCTATGTGATTCTTGGCTCGACATTGATTGAGAGAAAGAGACGGGTGATACTCTCATGAAACCTCAGAACCAAGCTCATTTCAAACGACGGGAATAATACCGTTGACCAACACTTAAGCCTCAAGATGAGGGGAACAGCTTCCACTGGTGATGTTGCATACTGAATAGAGGCAAGAGAGATTAATCTTAGTTTAAAGACTGTGCTAGAATCATCTCCCTTTCTCTTCTATTGTCTTCACTCAAGGAATATTTACTTTTAACTTTGATCTTCTTTCATTTTCCCGCCCGGAGCTAATTAAAAAAGCTCAAGGGCTTCTTCTTTCACTTCTCTTAAATTAATGTAATTTTATGAAAAGAAAGCCTGAAAAATATAATAAATTTAAACTAAAATACTGCGTAGCCTGCGGTCATAGTGGTTCTTTTTACCCTCTAGATATTGATCATGTGATAACTTTTAAATCTCACCCTGATCTAGCTAATGATCCAAGAAATTGTTTAACTCTATGTAGAGCTTGTCATACTTCTAAAGGGCAAAAAGGCTTGAGCTATATAGTAGATAATTCTGCTACAGTTAAACGATGGCTTTTATCTCATGGATGGTACTTCGATGAGTTTTTAAAGAAGTGGAGATTAGATAAGATAGAATAATGCTATACTTTAATTTAATTTAGGTTAACGCTTAAAGAGTGAAAGAAAAACTTCATGAATATGTACAGAAGCTAAAAGAATTATCGACTGATCTTGGCAGAACGCCAACATCTAGGGAGTTTATAGCTACTGGAGTTTCAGGAAGAGTAATTACAAGTTGTGGCGGATATAATGAGCTTGTTCGTCTTTGTGGCTTAGATTTTAACACTTCAAGATACAGTAACCTTCCAGCTCCTATAATTGGAAGACCACCTAAAGTTTTGATCTTTGATCTAGAAGTAGCTCCTGCGATAGCCTATACGTACAATTTTAGAGAAGCCTTTATTCACCCCGAGAACATTATTCAAATGCCCTATATTCTCGCTTATTCAGCTAAGTGGCTTGGGTTTGATGAAATATATTATGGGGACACAAGAAACACACCTCGAAGCGATAAGAAGCTATTAGAGAGTCTCTCTAAGCTACTTAAAGAAGCTGACTATGCTTGCGGTCACAACATGAAGCGTTACGACTTACCTACTACTAGGGGTAGGATGATTATAGAAGAGATGCTTCCCGTTAAAAAAATAGAGATTATTGACACTTTAAAGATAGCTTTAAGACATTTTAAATTTCCATTCTATAAGCTGGGAGAGTTAGCAAAGTATCTTAAGTGCGATCTTAAGAAGCTAAGCCATGCCAAATTCCCAGGTTCATCTCTATTTACAGAAGCCGACAAGGGTAATCAGGAAGCTTTTATTGAGATGGAGGAGTATTGCAAGATGGATACTCTGGTAACTGAAGAGATCTTGAAAAAGTTAATGCCATGGGAGCCATCAGTTAACTTTCAAATGATCGAGCAAAAGATAATTTGCAGCTGTGGGGCTGAGAAGTTTATCAAGGACGGGATTTATTATACTAACTCAGGGGCAAAGCAGAGATTTGTATGTACTAAATGTGGGAAGCTCATGACGCATAAAGAGAATTTAATAGATAACAAGAT
>CAZIJP010000210.1:0-3706 GCA_964539615.1 uncultured bacterium | reverse complement strand
TTAACTCATGAAGGTCTGAAAAGCAAGGTTAAAGTGCCATAACTACTTATAATGAATTGCATGGGATTTACTATTTTCAGTCTATTTGTATTGACAAAAGACTTGTTTTCTTTCTATAATAAACCATGCAAAACGATTACTTCTCACAATTTATCAATCGCCAGGGAGATTTCGTCTCTTCGGAGAATGCTGCGCGTATAATTAACAAACTCCTTTCGGAGCGCGAAACGGTTGAGTCGGTCCTGGAAAATATCGATGAAGGCATAGTTATCGTTCAGGACACCGGTAAGATTGTATTTGCAAATATGAAGGCAGTCTCTCTTCTGGGCATGTCCGGCGATACCCGCTCGATCATGCAATTGGATCCGGAACAAACAACCGATGTTTTCTCACTTGATGCTTTAACTTTTGATTATACGGTAAGTAAATCCGTTTCTTTTCGTAATAAAGAACTTCAAGTGACCATTTCACCCTTTCCTGAAAAAAAGATCATCGTATATTACATTGTTGACAAAACGATCTTTTATAAACATTATTTTTCGCAATATGAACATTTCAATGCGCTGAACCATATCGTTTCAGTTTTAAACCATGAGATCAAAACACCGCTTCACACATTATCGCTGGATATAGAATTACTGCAACGGAAATGCGGCCCTCAAGCTTCTTCGCAGGTCGAAGCAATGCAGGCGCAACTTGACAAAATAACAGCCACATTGGACACCTTTGTTCATTCTTTCAGAAAGTTACCGTTTCGTTTTGCACCGCTTCATCTGCCGGAGGTTATCGGAAAGGCCTTACAGATCCTTTTTTATGAGATGAGAAAGCATGAAATAGCCGTAGAATATACCGGCGAGGACATTCCGGTCATTCTCGGTGACGAAAATCTGTTAAAAGAAATGTTCATGCATGTTGTTAAAAACGCAGTAGAGGCATATGACGGCCCCGGCACGGTACGTATAGAAAGTTATGTTGAAGATCAATATGTTGTCACAACGATCACGGATCGCGGTAACGGGATAGCGCCGGAAAACATTGCCCGTTTATTTCAACCGTATTTTACGACAAAACCTGGGGCAACAGGCCTTGGCTTATCGCTCGTGTCGCAAATTGTTTATAACCATCTCGGGAAAATTGAAATTACCGGCAGACTCGGGGAAGGCACTACGGTAAGAATATCGTTACCGATGAGGACCGCTTCGCAGCGTTCCCTTCCGGGAGCCGAAGGCGATATTACATGATACGGGTATTGATCGTAGATTCGTCTCAGGAATCCTCAAGGCCGTTGAAAGAACTGCTTCAAACTGAAGGCTTTTTTGTTGACTGTATTCCCCATACTCTGAACAGTTTGCAAACGGTGATGTCAAAACCCTATGATATTGTGATCACCGACATCGGTAAAACCGCCGATATAGCGGCTGATATCAGAACCGTTAAAGCTGTAGTCCCTGAAGCGGCAGTAATCGCGCTGTCATCCGACATCGATCCCGACGGTATGCGCATCGCTTTTCAAGCCGGTGCTGCCGATTTTCTAAAAAAACCCGTACGATTCAATGATCTGCTTGATTCAATAAAGAAAATGTCCAGGAAAACCGTTCCCGAAAAACCGTATGAAGAATTGATAACAGGATTCATCAGCGCATCTCCGTCTATGAAAGCATTGTTTGAAATGATCCGTCAGATCGCTCCAACACAAGCAACGGTATTGATAAACGGTGAGACCGGAACCGGCAAAGAACTAGTTGCCACAGCAATTCATGAACTCAGCTCACGAGCAAATAATCCCATAGTGAAAATTAACTGTGCGGCGCTTCCGGAAAGCCTGTTGGAATCCGAGCTGTTTGGTTATGAAAAAGGAGCTTTTACCGGAGCAGTGAAGACAAAGATCGGAAAATTTGAGTTCGCCCATGGGGGAACAATATTTCTTGATGAGATCGGAGAAATGTCATTACCGTTACAAGCGAAATTACTGCGTGTACTGCAGGAACGGGAAATCGAACGCGTCGGCAGTAACGTATCGATCGGCGTTGATGTGCGTATCATCGCAGCAACGAATCAAGATCTTCGCGCAATGATCAAAGAAAAACGATTCAGGGATGATCTTTATTACCGGCTCAATGTTATCAATGTTCATATCCCGCCGCTTCGCGAACGCTCAGAAGATATTCCAATCCTGGCCGGGCATTTTTTGAAACAATTCAATGAACAATATAATAAACATATCGAAGGATTTTCCACGGACGTGACCGAGCTTTTTTCATCGTTTGCATGGGACGGCAATATCCGCGAATTACGCAATCTTGTTGAATCATGCGTGATACTCACTCGTGACCGTATCATCCGCAAGGAACATCTGCCATACTCTTTTTATGAGCTTGCTACAATGAATGCTCCGGATGAAAAAGAGCCTAACAAGCAACCGTCGCGAACCGTAGCTGTTACTACGGCAACAACAACTGCATATTCTCCGCTTGAAGAGGCCGAGCGACTTACGATCATACGGGAGCTCGAAAAAGCCGACGGCAATAAAGCACAGACCGCTCGCAATCTCGGAGTTACGCGAAAGACGCTGTATGAAAAACTCGCCAAATACGGCATCAGCATTGACGAACCGTAACGAGTTATTCAATGAGTGTTACAGTAGAGAAAATAAACGACGGTCATTTTAAACTGAAATGTTCAGTATGCGATAAAACGGCATCTGATATTCAAAATGGTATTCCGGAATATTGGAACGAATTATGTAGTATATTCACAGGGATAACCCATTCTCAAGCCGTTGATCTCAAATACGCAAAAAAAATTTACACATTGCTCAATAAGAATGCAATAAAAGAATTACATGATTTTCTTAAAAATAAAAAGCTGCTCGACTTAGGGATCGACTCTTATTGCCCGGAGTGTGATGCCTGTTATTGTGAAGAACATTTTCATGTAAATGCTGTCATTGACGAAGACGGATTTTATGATTATTCCACCGGTTATTGCCCCCATATGCATGAACGAATACTCGATGATTAAATAATGTATATGGTCATTTCTTACTGTAAATATTTTGCAAAGATGGCAGCTATCTCGCCGGAAGCACGCATTTTTTGAATGGCTGCATTGATCCTGCCGATCAGTTTTCGGTTGGGATTGTTTTTTGATATCCCCATGTATCCGTTCTGAACTATCAACGGGACAGATAGATTTTTTATTTCATTCTGTAACTGTAATTGTTGAATTACATGTTTTCCGACGGTCTTTTCAGCGATATAAATATCGATCCGTCCTGCCGCCAATTTTTGAAAATTATTCTCATGAGATGACGCTTCTTCAATACGTAAAAAATGTCTTTTTTTATCAAAAACCGGTGAATAGGTATACCCGATCATAACGCCGATTGTATAATCCCCCAATTCTTCGATATTGCCGGTAAAAGTTATGGAACTGTTCTTTTTGACGAACAACACCAGGGGGTTCTCAACGATCATTGTTGTGTAATCAAATTTTTTTAATCGTTCGGGAGTTTGGTAAAAGTTGAATATGAAATCTTTTTTCATAGTCTCAACGGCATGAAGAGCCCTGGGAAACGGCATTAATTCGAGTGTATACGAGATCCCCGCGATCTCCATTGCACGTTTGATAATATCAACTTCGATACCCTTGATTTCTGTTCGCGTTGAGAACGAATACGGAGGAAAATCAACTGTGACAAGATTCA
>CAZIJP010000209.1:2026-3724 GCA_964539615.1 uncultured bacterium | reverse complement strand
TCCCCCAAAAAGAATTGTACTCGGTAAAAATAAAAATGTCAACTTGAGTGGCACATAAATTCGGTAGAGGTGTAATTAAAAAGGTGTGGGAATTTATTTGTTTGTGCTAAAATTTTTTCTATTTTAAATTTAAAATAAGCTCTTGAACTTTTCCAATCTCCAAAGACGATTCTTTTAGTGTTTTTAATAGAGAAGATAACTCTTCGAGTGACTCTATAGAAGAGAGCTTCTCTTCAGTAATATTTTCAGAAATACCGTATTTTATTTCTATAAATTGAGCTATCTTCCCAATCTCCTTCCCAATTTCCTTTCCAATTTCCTTTCCAATCTCCTTCCCAATCTCTTCTCCAATTAATCTTTCATTTATTAATTCAATAGAATGCTGTACATTAAGCCCCATTTCTTTCAAAGAGATAGAAAGAAAATCGGTTCTTGAAGTAGCATCTTTTGATAGAGCTTCGAGTCTTTCAGTAGCTCTTGCCATAATAGGACTCCTTTCTTTCAGCTTCCTACAATCTTCATCGGTTTCTGCTCCTAAAAATTCAGCCCAATCTTTTAATCCCTGTAAACGCTGGATTTCTTCCTTTGTTATTTTTTTTCCCTCAAGAAGCTTTTCAAGCTTTTGGAATTCTAAAAAGTGCAAACAAATATCTTGACTAAAAACTTTGTAAGGAGCATGGTTGTATCTTAAAACTGCAGTATGATAAAAATGGCTGTCATTTTTTGTAAAATCAAAAGGCATAATCCAAAGCGAATGTGTACGAATTATCTTGCTAATGGTTTTTCCTGTAAAGCGATGTCCGGTTTTAAACTGGGTGCTATGAAGTTTTGTAAGTTGCGCAACCATTCGTGACGATAAACCAATACTATTTAAGAGTTGAACTTCTATATTGCACTGTTCGTCATCATCTAAAATTACAAAAATATCCATAACAAATGTTTTTTCGCCATAGATATCCTTTTTAACCTCATTAAATTCTACACGAATTTCTTTAATTTCTTTTTTTCCAGCAAAAATAGTCCATTTTAATAAATCTTTTAAGAAAACATATCCTTCATCGTCAATGAAAATCATTTTAAAAACGCCATCGTAACATGGGTAAAGAATCTGCCTTTCTAAAAAATATTTGAACTTTTCTTTAACTTCTTCTTCTATCTGTTTTTCTAGATTTTCTAATTCCTTTGAAAATTTACTTTTATAAGAGTTTTCCCATAGCTCACGCAAGTTTTCTTTTATCTTCTTTTTTTGAGGAGAACTGAGTATGTTCCATCGCTCTTCTATTTTAGGGAATTCTGCAAATAAAGAGTCAAAAAAAGAGGTTAATTTGCTTTGTGCATATTCTTGAGCTTCTTGAATAAGTTTCTCTTCTATAATATCAACACTCTCTTTGCTTTTGAATATATTTTCCATAAATACCTCACACTTAAAAGATAACCTTCCCCCAAAAAGAATTGTACTCGGTAAAAATAAAAATGTCAACTTGAGTGGCACAGAAATTGCCCAAAAAGTGTTTTATAAACCACTATTTTCATTGTTTTTTATGAACTTCAATATCAAGTTGCTATCATTATAGAGTTTGTATTATAAATAAACTCTTGCTCAGTGCGCTAGGTTTTAACTCTTCAAATATAGTTTAGGCTTTATTTTTGGATTGAAATTATTAGAAGAATGAAAATATGAATTGAGTTATGCTTTTT
>CAZIJP010000209.1:0-2016 GCA_964539615.1 uncultured bacterium | reverse complement strand
TGAGATATGGTCATTCTAGAGTTACAGCCTTAGGCTATGATAGGGTAACTAATTTTAGAAAACATATTGTAGAAACTTTTTTTGCAGTAGGTGATCCTAAGGTATTGAATTTATATAGCGGTAATGGCTGTTTAGAGCAATGCCATTAATTAGATAGTGATATACATTTTTAAGAGCGATGGGAGCTGCCAAAGAATTTACTCATACTATTGTAATTAACTGAAACATAGATGAAAAATATGTTTGGCATGTTAAGTAAATAATTTTAGTAATAACATTAGTTAATAGTTAAAAATAAGCTTATGCTCAGTGTGGCATGTTTTAACTCTTCAAATATAGTTTAGGCTTTGTTTTTTGATTGAAATTATTAGAAGAATGAAAATACGAATTGAGTTATGCTTTTTTTTAATGTATAGTATGCTTTGTAGTGGTTTTATGTTAACAGGATTAGTTGTTTATATTTGTTTTTTGGGGGTGTTGTGAAATATAATGTGATGGCAACATTAATTTGTATGTCTGTTTTTGTTTCGTGTGGTGGGGGTAAACAAAGTGGAAATAAAAATGGTGGTAATCAAGACTCAGTAGAAAGTTCTAGTGAAAATGATGGTGAAAAGCCTGTTGATAGCGGTGATGTAGATTCTACTACAGAGACCGATGTAAATGATACTTTTGTTGGTGTTAATGATATTGAAAAAACTGTTGTGAGAGATTTTATAAGAAATAGCTTTCAAATATTAAATAATGATAACTGTAAAGAGTTAGAATGGCGTAATAATAGCGAGTGTTATGATGAAATTAAAATAGGAAGTAAGTTTGATAGCACTTTAAAGGGCGATGCTATTGCTGTAGTTGAGGTGTTTAGTGAAATAGAACAATATGAAAATTATTTTGTTGGAGCAATGCGGAAAAAGTTTCAGGCTTATTATAGATTTAACTATAATAATTATACTTTTAGTAAGCAAGAAATAGAGGTTAAAATACCTAAAGCTTTGAATAAAATATTCAGTGAAGCTGGAGGTTTATCTCCATATGTTCCTATGATTAATATGGATCCAACACATAATTTGTTTACTGAACTTAGTAAATACAAATTTTTAAGTGGCTTCCATCATGCAAATCTAACAATAAATCAATTAGTTGTTTATAATCCTGACTCTCCTATTGTTTTTATTGACTTTCCTATAGTAAGTAAATTAAATGGATTTTGTAGTTTTTTTGAAAACGAGGAGTTGTTTAGAGATAGTATAAAACAAAGTGCAGATTCTCTGAAAAAGGTGATTAAAGTTGAAGGAATTTCTTTCGTTAATATGTCAATGGGTCATTCTTATAATAATGTGCAAAAGGAATATAATAATAGTTGTAAGGATAGTGATGGTAGGGGAATAAATATAAGTAAAACACAAGCTCAAGATATACTAAGAGAAATTAAAATATTAAAAGATGTTTTATTTAATAGTGATAATGAGGATTTATTAACAGTGCAAGCTGGATTTAATTTGGGGGTTGAAGATGTATTTGATTGTAGTAAAGAAATTTATAATTCAAGAGTTGTTGCAGGGGGATTTTCTGAACTCGAGCCTAACATAAAGGAATATGGAATTGATATTAATAAAAGTCATAGAAGAGCCTATACCAGTGGTGAATGTGTTGATTTTTACTTTAATACAGGAGTAGTTCGTACTCGTCCATTTCCTTATAATAATAATCCTACATTGGAATCAGATGCTAGTGGCTTATTTCTGACTCCTTATTCTGGAGTGCCACAGACATCTTGGCAAACACCTATGGTGTTAACTTACTTAAATTATTTGAAGCATTCTCAAAACCAACGGGAGAAAAACCTTTACCTTGATATTAAAAACAATAAAAATAATAGCAGAGGTAAGTATTTAGATGCTTTGAAGTATGGCCATTCTAGAGCTGCTGCTTTAGGTTATGCTAGAGTAACTAATTTTAGAGAAAATATTATAAAGGAGTAAAAAAGTGATGTTTAAATTTCGTTCTTGCATTTTAATT
>CAZIJP010000208.1:0-3745 GCA_964539615.1 uncultured bacterium | reverse complement strand
AACATCAGGATACAAAACGGATTGATAACCAAACTCAGCAGTTTTTTTGGTACACGCAAGACCGTGATCGTCACCGATCCTACGGTCAATTCGTTGTACGGTGAATCCTTCCCTTCATCACAGGTTATCATCATTCCCGAAGGTGAGGATTCAAAAACGATGCAGACCTGTGAGGAGATAGTCAAAAAACTGCTTGCCATGGATGCCGACCCGTCAACACATCTGATCGGTATCGGCGGAGGAGTTGTGTGCGATATCACGGGTTTCGTTGCTTCGGTCTTTATGCGGGGCATCACGTTCTCCTTTGTGCCGACCACGCTTATGGCACAAGCCGATGCATCCATCGGCGGCAAAAACGGCGTTAATGCAGGTTCCTTCAAAAATATCCTTGGCACGATCACTCAGCCTGAAAACATCTACATCGATCCGCAAGTCTGCAGCACGCTTTCAGAAGAACATCGCATCAACGGTCTTTTTGAAGTATTGAAATACGGGCTTATCTGCGATGCTGAATTATTTTATTATTGTGGAAAAAATACCGCAACGCTTCTAGACGGCGCCGCACAACCACTGGAGCACTGTATCACCAGCTCGGTAGCCCATAAGGTGCGCATAGCCGGCGAAGATGTGCATGATAAAGGCACGCGACGGTTGCTCAACTTCGGACATACGTTCGGGCATGCGCTCGAGCTGCATCACACGATACTTCACGGGTTTGCCGTGGGCTACGGTATGGTCATTGCGGCTGCCCTTTCTCATACGGTCGGTTCGCTGTCGATCGATGCGTTTCATTCCATTGTTGCACTGCTGCGGGCATTCCGATTGCCGTTGCTTCCCGCAAGCGCCGAACAATTGGTAGATATCATACGAAAAGATAAAAAACGATCGGGCGATACGATCACGTTGGCAGTATTGAACGAGATCGGCGAAGCGCAACTGCTTACCGTATCATACGACGAACTTGCCGATTTGTGCAAACAGACGGACGTATTTTTACATAATGAAAAACTGATCGTCGATAACGGTGCGCTGTGATGAACAGCTTCGGGCGATTGCTGCGTATCATGATCGCAGGTGAATCACACGGACCGGGCATCACCATGGTTATAGACGGAATACCGGCAGGGATCCCGCTTTCGATCGACGATCTCAGCGCCGACCTTTCCCGCAGGCAACCCGGCGATCACGGCACGACGCCCCGCGTGGAACGATCATTACCGCAATTTCTCAGCGGAGTATATAATGCTTTTACGACCGGAACGCCGTTGACCATTTATTGTGAGAATTCCGATGTGCGGTCTTCAGATTATCAGCGATTTTCGGATATACCGCGTCCGGGGCATGCCGACCTTACTGCACGGCAAAAATTCAACGGATACAACGATCCGCGCGGAGGCGGGCATTGTTCAGGCAGAATAACCGTCGGTATCGTGGCGGCAGGGGCCATCGCAAAAAAGATCATACCGAAAATAAGAATAAACGCCGAACTTATCGTGGCAGGCGGTTCGCCGGATAGCGAAACCGCGGTTGCAAAGGCGGTTGATCAAAACGATTCCTGCGGAGGTATCATCAGCTGCAGTGTGCGCAATGTTCCGGCCGGTTTGGGCGAACCTTTCTTTGATTCATGCGAGTCACTTATCAGCCATGCGGTATTCTCGATCCCGGGTATAAAAGGGATCGAATTCGGCTCGGGATTTGCCCTGGCCGCGATGCCGGGCAGCGAAGCAAACGACCCGATCATCGATGAACGCGGGACAACTTCGACCAATCATGCCGGCGGCATCAACGGCGGTATAACCAACGGCAACACCATCGAATTCACCGTTGCGGTAAAACCGACCGCCAGTATCGGCATAACACAAACTACGTTTAATAGCACCGAACATCGTATGGATGAATTACAGTGTACGGGTCGGCATGATGCCTGTTTTGCATTACGTGTGCCGGTGATCGTAGAGGCGGTCACTGCGTTAGTTATGGCAGATCTTGTGCTTATCCGTAATGCTTACCTGACCGGGCAGGTTCCGAAGTGATATTGACATATTGCTGCTTCGGTTTATACTTCCCGAAATAAAAGGAACACATGAGAACAACGATAAGTCCTTCATCGCCCCGCGGCGTAATCAACGCTCCCGCATCAAAAAGTCATGTACAGCGATTACTAGCAGCTTCATTACTTGCACACGGACGATCGGTCATAACTAATTTCTCTCAATGCGACGATATCGATGCAGCCGTACGGATCATTCAAACATTAGGAGCAAAGATCATAGTAAGCGGTGCAACGTTAACAATAATAAGCTCCGGCCTGCATCAACCGGATACGGAATTGAACTGCAATGAATCCGGCCTTTGTGCGCGAATGTTTGCACCTATCGCGGCATTATGTGCTGAGCCGGTAACAATAACGGGAACCGGGTCATTATTAAATCGGCCGATGGATCAGCTTGTTACTGTGTTGCGTCAATTCGGGGTGACTGTCGCCGCAGCAAACAACACGTTACCCTTTACGATCTCAGGGCCGATACTAGGCAAATCTGCTTCGGTGGATGCTTCCCAAAGTTCACAGGCGATCACTGGACTCATGATGGCTCTACCGCTGACAAACAATGATTCCGAAATAAAACTTATCAATACTGTCAGTAAACCGTATCTTGATCTTACCGAATCGGTATTGGCTGAATTCGGTATCAATATCGCTCACGACGGTCCCGGACATCTGTGGATACCCGGCAGGCAATCATACAAACCTGCAACGGTCTTTGCGGAAGGCGACTGGAGCGGTGCGGCATTTCCCCTTGTTATGGGCGCATTGAACGGCAGCGTAACGGTAACGGGGTTGAACATTCGTTCGAATCAAGCCGATAAGGCGGTTTTGACCGTTTTGGAAGCTGTCGGCGCACACATTGAAAATACTGAAATTGCCTGTTCAGTGACATCCAACAGCCTAAACGCCTTTGAATTCGACGCAGTACAGTGTCCCGACCTTTTCCCGGTACTCGCAGCGCTCGCGGCCCATTGCCATGGTACAACAACGATCCGCGGCGTTCACCGCTTGCGGTCCAAGGAAAGCGACAGAGCTGCAGTGTTGATGCAGGAATTCTCGCGGTGCGGGGCGAAAATAACGATCCGCGATGATGTAATGGAAATCACGGGAGATACTGTTTTGGGCGGTTCAATTGATGCGCACAATGACCATCGCATTGCCATGGCAGCAGCCGTGTTGGCGGTCAATTCGGCAAACCCGATCACGGTCGAAAATGCCGAATGCGTGCATAAATCATATCCGCAATTCTGGGAAGATTGCGAACAGCTTTCAACAGGTATTTCATATAGCGAATAAATCCTGCTTATTGTAGAAATTCAACATACATCGCTCGTTTATTAAATATTTGACAACAATTAAAAACAACGCTATCATCTCCCCATATGCAATCGTTTTATATCAAAAATTCGTCAGCGATATCATCGCTCACTTTGTCAGCAAAGCTAGGTTCCGGCGGTGAGGGTACCGTCTACGGTGTCGCCGATAACCCGAATCTCTGTGTGAAGTTATATCATTGTTGTATGAATGTGCAGGCTCAAAGCAACAACACACAGGTTGCCTACGAAAATATAAAAGCCAAGGAACTGGAATTAAAACTCAAGGCCATGATCGAGGCGCCGCCGAAAGACCCGACACTTGCGGCCGGACATTACTCGATCTGCTGGCCATCGCATCTTGTCTATGAAGATGAAGCATGCA
>CAZIJP010000207.1:0-3756 GCA_964539615.1 uncultured bacterium | reverse complement strand
AACTCCCGCAGTTGTTTAATATTTTTATCGGTCATATGAGTTTTGTCGGCCCAAGACCTGAGGTACCGCGATATGTCGAATTGTATACTGCCGAACAACGTGAAGTGTTGAATGTAAAACCGGGTTTGACCGATTATGCATCGATCGAATACCGCAGCGAAAGTAAAGTTCTTGTAAAAGCATCTGATCCTGAATATGTCTATATTCATGACATAATGCCGCATAAGCTGTCTTTGAACCGCAAATATATAGCAGAGATGTCGCTTTATACCGATATTAAGATTCTCTATAAAACATTTCTGGCTGTATTGCATATTGGAGCGCTATGATCAGAAAAGCATATAACATTCTTTTCCAAATGACTGTTGATACTTTATTGATCACTGTATCATTTTTCTTAGCGTTGTTGATCCGTTTCGACGGTAGGTTCGGCGATATCCCTGCTGTTTACGTAGACAGGTCTTCAACCGTAACCTTTTTTCTTATTTTGATCGTTTCCAAAATAACCGTATTTTATTTTTTCAAATTATATCGAAGTTTGTGGCGTTATGCCGGTATTCAGGAAGGTGTGCAGATCGTTTTAGCTGTTGTTTTCGCGAACATGTTATTTTTAACGACATTGATTTTTTTCCAGATGCATTTTCCGCGAAGCGTATATCTTATGACACCGATTTTCGATCTTTTTTTCATTGTGGGTATTCGCTTCAATTACCGCATGATGATCCATTTGAAAAAGACGGCATTCACTAAAAAACTTACCGGGCGTAAAAATGTCATGATCATAGGCGGTGGGGTAGCGGGCGCCATGGTCATTCGTGAGCTGCATCAGCACGGCGATCTTCGCATGCATCCCGTGGCGATCATCGATGATGACAGCGCTAAGCATGGCCAACTGATAAACGGTGTCCGGATCGTCGGCAACAGATCGACAATACAAGAAACGGTTACAAAACTTGAGATCGATGTGATCATTATCGCTGTACCTTCGGCGCCGGCATTGGAAGTGCGCCACATCATAGAAGAATGTAATAAGACAAATTGTGCCGTAAAAATTTTACCGGGATTATACGAGATCATCACCGGTGCCGTAACGATCGACCAGATCCGTGACGTTGAGATAGAAGATCTTCTCGGCCGAGACCCTGTGACCTTGGATACCAATGAGATCAATGCATTCCTGCATAATAAAAAGGTCATGATCACCGGCGGCGGCGGATCGATCGGTTCCGAACTGTGCCGTCAGATCGCTCGGTATCAACCTGCATCGTTGTTCATCCTTGATATTTATGAGAACAATGCCTTCGATATACAGCAGGAGCTTATTCGGGCATACCCTTCGTTAGACCTACACGTGATCATTGCATCCGTGCGTGATGCCGTAAGAATGACTATGATTATGGAAACGTTACGGCCTCATGTGGTATTCCATGCCGCAGCACACAAGCATGTTCCTTTGATGGAGGAAAATCCTACTGAAGCAGTAAAAAACAATGTTTTCGGGACTATCAATACCATTGAAGCGGCCATTGCCGTTAACGTTGAAAAATTTGTCCTGATTTCCACCGATAAAGCCGTTAATCCGACAAATGTCATGGGTGCCACTAAGCGGTTGTGCGAAATGGCCGTTCAAGCCTACAACGGGCGCAGTAGCACGGAGTTTGTTGCAGTGCGATTCGGCAATGTGCTCGGCAGTAACGGCAGCGTGATCCCGTTATTTAAAAAGCAAATTGCATCAGGCGGTCCGATAACCGTTACTCATGCGGATATTACACGATTTTTCATGACCATTCCTGAGGCAGCACAATTGGTCCTTCAGGCAGGCGCCATGGCAAAAGGCGGCGAAGTATTCATCCTCGATATGGGTGAACCGGTGAAGATCGTCGATCTTGCTCGAAACCTTATCAAGCTTTCGGGTTTGGAACCGGATGTGGATATTGCGATCAAAATAACCGGGCTTCGTCCCGGCGAAAAATTATATGAGGAACTCCTGCTTGCTGAGGAGGGTATCGAATCGACACGGATAAAAAAAATATTCATCGGCAATCAAACGAAACCGGATTATGATGTATTCAAGAAAAATATAGACGTTTTATGGGATGTGGTTGAGTCTCATCCTGATCCCGGCTCTATCAAAAAAGCGCTTGCAATAATTGTTCCTACCTATAAACAATCGTAACGATTATATTCCAATCGCGCGTTACGAGAGTTGTCTTGATCATATTAAAAAAAATCCCCAAAATCTCTTGACAAAAAAACTATAAGGTATATATATACTTAGTAAATCAAGGGGAGATGATATTATGCACGGTTACGGCGTCAAGTTTCTTGTTTTCATGATTTTTCTTTCATTAACGGCTTGTAGTGACAGAAAAGAGAAGATACTGGGTTTTTGGAAAAAAGACGGTGAAAAGATCGTTTATTTGTTTGAAAAAAACGGAAAATTGACCGAGATCCGGCTGAAAGGCGAGATCAATGAAGGCACGTTTTCCTTTAACGATAACGATACCGTTCAGCTCAATGTTCCGTCATTTGATACGAAGACGTATAAAAAAGGCGTACAGATCACTTTTGATGAGGAACGTTTGATTATGGTTGTGCCTGAAGATATAAGCGCCAATTGTCATTATAGCCGGATTGATCCGAAAGAATTTCAACCAATATTTGAAGAAGTAAAACGAAAAAATGCACGGCGCGTATGTAAAACATTCATAGGCAATCTTGAAAAAATTCTACATGATTATAAAGTTGAAAACGGCACGTATCCTCAGAAAAGCGGTCTTGACGGATGGGGACTTCTTGCATCCATGATTTCGACCGATGCTATAAAGTCGTATTGTTCACAGGTCTGGTTTTTTGCCGAAGGGTGGCAATATAAGATCGCACTTGAATTGAGACACGACGATACTGTAGAATACATATATACTGAAAGCATTCATCAATATATAATAAAACAATCGGCAACTCAGCCTTCGTGGACCATAGAAAAAAAAGTTGCAATGACATTGTTTCAATAATAACTTTATCGAACGGCGGTTGATTTCCGCCGTTTTTTTATTCCTTCTCGAAAAATAGTACGGCTTCGGGATGCCGATCAAAAAAAGCATCGACCTCATAACGCACTGTGGTAAAATCGGGTGCGTTTTGTATACGTGTAATGAAGGCATGGCCATAAAACAAATTTTCACTGAAATAGAGATAAAACCGTTGCGCTCTGCTGAGATGAAATTCTATCGGTTGATACTGTTCGAGCAATTCGTTGAAACGAAGAGCCGTTTTATAGAGATCAATAGGTGTTGGAACTGTGATTCCTGCAGCTCTTTTTTTAAGGTAAGAAAATATCCAGGGTGCCCGTGCGGCAGCTCGGCCGATCATGATTCCGTCAAAAGAAAAATGATCGCATGCATAGTTGTAATCAGACCAATCGTTGATATCGCCATTGCCGATAACGGGAATGGCCAATTCATTTTTTAACATCGTTACATACGACCAGCGCGAGCGCCTTTTCAGTTTCTCGTTCTTTAAACGAGGGTGAAGCGTAATGAAATCAAGCCCCTCTCGGGCAAGTGTTTTTGCAAAAGAAAGAAGATATTCGGTATTTTCTTCATAGCCGATGCGTATCTTTACAGACAACGTTTTGGGCGTTTTAACCGTATTGCGCAGTGCGCTGATCAATGAGCGGGCTTTTTCGATATCTTTCATCCATGAAATACCTGAACCGAATCGTGCAATATCAGGAGCGGAGCAACCCATGTTGAT
>CAZIJP010000206.1:0-3758 GCA_964539615.1 uncultured bacterium | reverse complement strand
TTTTCATTTTTTCTCCTTGACAGGGGCGAAGTGGAGTGATAAATTCTACTTGTGGGTTAAAGTGGGAGGAAATGGAGTAAAGTGTTTGTCGGAAAGTACCGGCATACGGTAGATGAGAAATTACGCCTGAAGCTGCCTTCGCAGTATAGGGAGGAAATAGCCGGCGATAAGCTGATTATCGCAAAGGGGAGCGGTGTTCCCTGTCTCACTGTTTACACCGAAAATTCCTGGAATGAATTTATCGAACCGATCCGCAAACAAGCGCTGCATGATCACAATTATCAGCGTTATCTTCGCTTACTTGCTTCAGAAGCGGTAAGTATCAAGATCGATAATCAAAACAGAATCCTGCTTCCCCGTGAACTATTGGATTCTGTATCAATCACAAAAGATGTCGTAGTTGTGGGAGTATATTCCACATTTGAATTATGGGAACCCGAGCACTATGAAGGCGAGATCAAGTCAGTAAGTGAGAAGGAGGCTGAATTCCTGAATTACAGGGTTCAGCAGGAACACACTCTATGACGTATCATATTCCGGTGCTTCTTCGTGAAGTGATCGAAGGGCTACGGATAACCGGCAACGGGAAATACCTTGATCTAACCATGGGCGGAGGGGGGCACGCGATGGAAATCGTTAAACATTTGGATCTTAAAAATGGTTTATATATTGGCGTCGACCAGGACGCGGATGCTGTGAGTCATGTGGCCGGAGTATTTTCCGGATATGACAACGTAAAGATCTTTCGTGATAATTTTTCATCCGATATATTGTGGCATCAGCTTGGTGAATTTGGCGGTTTTGACGGTATACTTATGGATCTCGGTGTTTCGTCGCATCAACTGGACACGGCGGAACGCGGATTTTCCTTTCGTGAAGATGCTCCGCTTGATATGCGTATGAGCGATATGATGCACGTCACTGCGGAACATATAGTCAACCGAACCCCTGAAAAAGAACTTGCCAATATCATATATAATTATGGGGAAGAGCGTCGGTCGCGTCAAATTGCGCGTAAAATTTGCGCTAACCGGCCGATTAACACGACCAAGCAGCTTGCTGAGATTATCGGCGGGTGTTTCTCGGCAAAAGAACGGCATACGATGGGTATTCATCCGGCTACACGAACATTTCAGGCATTGCGTATTGCCGTGAACGGTGAACTTGATGCTCTTGAAAAAGGATTGAAACAAGCTATTGAGGCACTGAATAAAGAAGGGCGATTAGCGGTCATTTCGTATCATTCCCTAGAAGACCGTATAGTCAAGCAATTGTTTAAAACTGAAAGTACCGATTGCTTGTGTGATGTGCGTATGCCTGTATGCACATGCGGTCATAAAGCAAAGGTAAGACTTGTGCATAAAAAAATAATCATTCCCGCACAAGATGAGATCGACAGTAACCCGCGGTCACGGAGTGCAAAAATGAGGATAGTGGAACGGCTATGAAATGGATCCGTATCCTTATGATTGCAATAATCGTTCTGGTTATCGTGCTGATCATAGAGGTCGGATTGTATATTGAAAAAGAACATATAAAAACTGACATATATGCGCTTCGTGAGGAGATCATCGAATTGAAACTTGAGAACAGAGCGCTGACCATAGAATATGCTAAAAGAACGAATGTCGAAAATTTGTATGCTTGGGCCGTTGCGCATGGATATACCGACCGCTGGATGAAATTCAGCGCAGAGGAAGAGTGATGAAGGAATATTTCCCGTCTTACATGTATAACCGCAGCATGATACTCATAGCATTATGTGCGGCCTGTTTTTTCATCATTATAATAAAACTGTTTTTTGTACAGGTCATTAATGTTAGCGCTGTTTCAAAAGAAGCGCCGATTTTGTATAAAAATGTTGAAAAAAGCAAATTGAACAATCAGAGGAAATTTCAGCCTCTTCGCGGGGAAATTTATTCGCGTAGCGGGGATCTGTTTGCCACAACGCTGTACAGGTATCGTGTGGCCGTTGACGCCACCGCGGTGAGCGATCTCGATCGTCAGGCATTGATCGATACCCTTGTGAACCGTTTTGATATCGATAAACAGAAGTTCATAAAAAATTTACAAGAAAAACAACGATATATTGTGATCGGCCGTCGTGTTAAAGCGGACGTAGTAGAGGACCTTATCAATAGCGAGCGTAAATTATCCGGTCTGATCTGTGAGCTTGACGATCCCGTGCGCGTATATCCTCAAGATAGTTTTGCCGCGCATATTGTCGGATATATCAATTATGCAGGTCAGGCTGCGGGTATTGAAAAAGAGTATTTTGACGTTTTGGAAGGGATAAGTGCCAAAAGTATCCATGATGTAGCGGTCGACGGTGCAAATGTGTACCTTACGATCGATGACAACATACAGTATTTCGTGGAAGAGGCCATCGCTTGGGGATATCAGACGTATAACCCACAATCGATCTCCGCGGTGGTCCTCGACCCGAAAACGGGCGAGATCCTCGCAATGGCAAATTACCCGACCTTCAACCCTAATAAATTTAATGAGGTTGCGAATAGCGAATATTTACAAAACAGCGCTGTTTCATACTCTTTTGAGCCCGGATCAAGTTTTAAAATTGTTACGATGGCGGCTGCTTTGGAGGAGAATAAGGTCAAAGAAAGTGATGTATTTTTCTGTAATAACGGCGAGATCATGTATAAAGGATTAGAAATTAAAGACACTACTAAAAACGGTGATCTTACGGTTACCGGTATTCTGAAGCGGTCGAGTAATATCGGTATGGTAAAAATAGCCGATATGCTGGGAAAAAATACCCTGTATAACTATACGAAATTATTTGGATTTACAGAGAAAAAGAATCTTGAGATGTCGGGGGAAAATATCGGAGAATTACGTCCTCTCGATAAATGGAGCCCTTCGGACACAGGGAGCTTTGCGATCGGTTACGGCTTTGCGACCAATCTTTTGCGTCTTACTGCAGCATACGGCGTTATCGCCAATAACGGTGTGCTCAATCAGATGCATATCGTAAAAAAAATAACATATCCGGGTGGACGTGAAATCGAGATCATGCCGCTTACCATTCGGCGGGTCATAAGCGTCGAAACGGCTAAACGTTTATCAGCAATGCTTGTGCACGTAGTGGAAGACGGTACAGCGTTAAAATCGAAAGTGAACGGGTTGAAGATCGCAGCCAAAACCGGCACTTCGATCGTTTATGATAAAAAATCTAATTATAAAGATCGTAACAGGGTCATAGGGACTTTTGTCGGTTATTTTCCGGCTGATGATCCTCAATTTGTGGTAGGCATCATGATGAATCAACCGGAAAAAGGTAGTTACGCAGGCGAAAGCATTTCACCGATATTCAAAAAGATCGCGGAAAGCATAAAAAGGTATAACGGTATGTAATATGAAGTTACATTGCGACTCCATATATTCTATCGGAAAAGCCGGTTTGTGGGATGACGGTCTTTCGTTTACTAATATCACGCTCGATTCTCGGACGGTTACAACGGGATCTCTTTTTGCTGCTCATAAGGGCGAGAAGACAGATGCACATGTATATATTGATCAAGCTGTGGGTAACGGTGCAACGGCGGTTGTTGCAGAATATATGCCCGAAGATTTACATGTTTCGGTGCCGGTGCTGCTTACCGATGATGTGCCGCGTACACTACTTGAACTTTGCACAGAATTGCGGAAAATGCATCCCGAACAGCTTATCGTCGCTGTGACAGGCTCCAACGGCAAGACGACAACCAAAGATATTTTGGCAAGTGTATTAAGCGGAC
>CAZIJP010000205.1:0-3766 GCA_964539615.1 uncultured bacterium | reverse complement strand
TAATGAAACCGTAGGTTTTCTTCATATTTATATGATAGCTCAATCATTAATTGTTTACAAGAAAAGATTGAAAACAATACTAAAAAATTAATGACAATCATTGATACATTGTTCTTGACAACGAAAAGTGAGCATGATATTGTGGAAACGGCATGATACTTTTTTGAAAGCCGGGGATAAAAGAAATGATTGGAAAAATTGTATACTACCAATCAAACATCTGTTCAGTTTGAAAGGAATAACGATGGACCACGTCGTCTACGTCGATGCAAAAGAGAAAGAATTTGAGCGTATTATATCGGGAAAGCAAACGATGATCATACGCGGTGCTGCCGGAAGGAAATTACCGTATGGTCGGGTCAATGAAAGTGACCGTTTGTTCTTTGTTCGCAACAACGGAGAGGGTTGTGTGGTTGCATCAGCGTTTGTTGCACAGGTATTCAATTCGAAAAAAATGACCGAAGAAGAATCCGTATCATTGGTATCGTCGCATAAAGAATATCTACAATTATCCGATAAATCATTTTCGCGATGTGCCGGTAAGCGGTATATAGTTCTCGTCACATTGACGGAAGTAAAAGCCGTTGAACCCTTTGACATCGATCGTAGCGAATACGGCAATATGGATGACTGGTTGCCTGTTGATGACATCGAGCGTATCAAAAAATGACCACATTTGATAGTCATCGGTACAATCGATCGGAGGAACTATGGAGATAACAATAATTCGTGCTGATGAAACTCATGCTCGGTTTTGCGCTGAAAGCCGATATGAGGTCTTCCGTTTCGATAAAGACTATACATCTGTCAAGGAAGAATTCATTGATATAACAACACGCTATTTTATGGATCATCGTTCTGATGATAAGCAAATAACACTTGTTGCTCTTGACGGCGATAAACCCTTAGGATGCGGGACATTGCTTATTCAGGAACGATTGCCGCATATTGAGCATTATCAAAATCTGCGAGGGTATATCGTGAATGTTTTTGTCATGCCGACATATCGAGGTAAGGGAGTGGCAAAGATCATTATGGCAGCATTGCATGATGAAGCAAGAAACCGCAATGTGATCATGATCGATCTTCATGCGGCAGAAAAAGCCATCCCGTTGTATCGTTCGCTGGGGTATATCCATAACGAGTATACGATGGAATATGATGTGGCTGCACAGAATGATCCCGATAGTTCCGTTTAATTGATAGGAGAAAAAATGCTTTACGATATCATTGAAGCTACGCAAGCGCATGCGGAATTCCTTGCTCAATGCCGGTATGCAATGTTTGCGGCTATGTATCCCAATGAGGACTTTTCACAAAAAAAAGAACAATTCATTGCTTTGGCTGAAGCGTATTATCGCGACCATGATAATTTGTCGGAGCAACTGAGTGTCATCGCCACATATGACGGAAAACCTGTCGGATGTGGCACTGCGTTGTTGCAACAACGCCCGCCAAGCATCAAACATTACCGGAATATTTTTTCTTATATTCTCAACGTATATGTAATGCCTGAACACCGCGGAAAACAATTGGCGCGTAAGATGATGGAGGCTTTACATGAACGTTCCGAACAGCGCGGCGCTCATACGGTAAGTTTGCATGCTTCGGAGATGGGGTTTCCGGTATATACCGGTATGGGATATGAAAAAGTTGAAAACTATTTGGAAATGGCATTGAAACTTGATGAAAATCAATAACTATAGATAATAAGGAATGCATATGACTAATAATAATGAAGATCTGGGGTTTTCATATCAGGCGGTCAAAAGCGGGAAAGTGTTTATCTATCGTGACGGGAAAACCGTGACCACGCTTTCAGAGAAACGAGCGGTCGATTTTCTTTCTCAAATCGAAAACGCCGATGCTGATGCGGCTCAAATGATCATGGCCAAGATCACCGGTAATTATAAACGAGGCAACGAAAAGCATAAAAAAGCGTACTAATGCACAGTGTGTTGGTACTGTAACCTAAAAAGGAGGATATCATGGACACCGGGATCGGAACAATTGTATTGTATGTAGTGATCGGTATCGCGGCAATTTTGATGCGTCATATCATCGGCGGATTTTTCGGTTTGTATCGAATCGTTCCCGTTAACGAAGCGCATATTCGTATATTGCAAAACAAGAAAGAGGTTTTCTCTGCTCGTGAAGGAAAAACAGCTTATTGGTATGTGCCGTTCATTACGCGCATCCATAAACTTCCCTTGTGTAACCTTGCCATTCCCGTCAATGATATAAAACTCAATGATAAGAACATGGCAAAATTTGTATGCGATATCATGTGTTTTATCAACATCAGCGATATTAACCTTGCCGTAGAGCGTTTGGTTCTCACTCATACATCAAACAGCATGGGATTTGATTTTACACGGTTATCGGAAGATCTGCGTGCTATCATGGAAAGTATCGGTCGTACGGTAACAACAAAGCAAAGTATTCTGGATATTTATATGAACCGTCAGATGCTCGATCAGGCCATCACAAAAGAGGTAGAGGTAGTTTTCCCGAAATGGGGCATTGAATTGGTCGACCTTGAATTGAAGGATATCAAGGATGCTCATGACAGTACGATCATTGCCGATATCGAGCGTAAAGTGGCAGCCGAGATCCGTCGTGATGCGGAGATCATGGTGGCTACCACCACAAAAGAAGCTGAATTGGTTAAAGCCGAGTCAGAAGAGATTTACCGCAAACGTCAAATCACCAAAGACATGGAGATCGGAATCGCTGAGCAGGATAAAAACCGTCAGATAGCCGAAAAAGAAACCGAAGCAAACATAACGCGCGTCGAAGCAATGCGAAAAATTACCGTTGGAGAGGCTGAGATAGAAAAACAGAAGATCGAGCAGCTTGCTCATGCACAGAAGATCAAACTGTCTACGGAAGCAGAGGGTGAATCCAACAAGATCACTGCTGTCGGTAAAGCCGAGGCCAATATCATTCAGATCAAAAAAGAAGCTGAAGCTGCCGGTACGCTCAAGCTTGCAGAAGCTATGAAAGAGTTCAATGACACCGCTATCAATGTTAAGGTGCTTGATATTCAGAAAGAAGTACTGCTTGGTAAATATCAGGCTTTAGCGCATGCTCTTCAAGGCGCTGATATTAAATGGATCATGAGCGGTGATAATGCTCAAAAATTCTTCGGTATCGATCTCTCAGCTGAAGGCGGGGCAAATCTCAATCAATTCCTGAATGAAGCAGGTATTGATGCTTCGATGGTTGATAAATTCCGTTCTTTATTGGGTAAAAAACAAAAGACCGAACCGGAAAAATAATTACTATGACGGGACGGGGGAAGTGAATTCTCCCCCGTTCTTTTCGGAAAGATAATTATGAAAGACATAATTTTTGAAAGTGAACGGCTGTTCTTTCGCAAATTGACCGCAGATGATGCGGCGTCGTTTTTTCGGGACCATTCTTTGCCGGACCTGATCCGGTATCAAAGCTGGAAGCCGACATCCATTGACGAGATCCATGATTTTATCAGTAAGCAACAAGCTCTTGCGATAGATACTTACGACACATGGTTTCAAATGGCGATCTGCTTGAAAAATGATGGACAGTTCATAGGAGATTGCGGGTTTCATTTCTCTGATCCCGAGGGATATCAGGTTGATATCGGGTATACGATTGCACCCGAATTTCAGGGAAACGGGTATGCCGTTGAAAGTGCGAAGGCAATGGTAGCGTTTCTTTTCAGCGCATTAAAAAAACATCGCATTTGCGGATATGTTGACCCTGAAAATAGTGCATCGATCCG
>CAZIJP010000204.1:0-3773 GCA_964539615.1 uncultured bacterium | reverse complement strand
ACGGACGTATCGCTGCGCCGATGTTCATATCGCCAAGCGGCAAATATTTTATTCCACTGAATATGGGTAAGTATCAGATTGCCGAAATGAACGCACAGGGGGAGGTCGTAGGAAATTATTTCCCGACAAAAGAGTTTAATCCGCAAAATGCGTCACAGGAAGATATGATGAAGGCAGTTCAGGAGACAAGTTACGGCATGACCGGTAATGACACGTATGTCATGCGTGCAAATATCTTGAACAATAATCTTCAATTTCTCAAGTTCGTCGGGAAGGAATTGAAGGAGATCAAAAAAACAAAACTCATCCATCTGTCAAAAGATACCTATGACGAAGAAAATTTACAAAGCGGCGAGCAGCGTCAATTACGCATAGCGGCAAAGGGTGTTCTGACATTCCATTTTATGAACAATAATTTCTATGTCATGGGATTTACTCCCGATACGGCAAAGGAATCCGTGATCGAAATGTACACCCCCGAAGGAGAATATAAAGGGTATTATTTATTGGAAAATTCAGAGACCGAGAGAATAGGGGCAGTATTTTTCAGAAAAGACGGGTCATTTATTTATCAGAAACAGGTTCTTAATGCGGATAAAAAAATGGTTCTTGATGATTCCATGCTCTATTTTGCTACATTGAAATAATATCACTATCTCACCGCCGTATCGTGCGACGGTGAGTTTTTAAAATCGAGTTATGTAAATAACTATATAAATATTTAAACACTGTTTGTCATTAACATCTGATGTTTACATTAGTTCAATTGGTAGCCGATCAGTATTCCTTTATAATCATCACATGGCATCTATTGCACCGAGGCTATGGCAATGATTATGAAAAGAAAGGATCGATCAGGAATGGCAAAAAAAGCGAAAATGTTGATGGTGATAGCGATTTTGTTTTTCGTGTTTGTTCATAGTGTAAAAGCGGAAAAAGAAGTTTTATTGGGTACAACAAAAACGGTAAAATCGATAAAACTTGAAAAGCCGATGCTATTAGATTCATTTGTCATGGTGGAAGAAAACTATGTGGCCTATACCCCAAAAGAACAGCAGCTGGTTTTAATATCACCGGAAGGAAAAATACTGTATTCGTATTCAAAAAAAGGTAATGGGCCCGGTGAATTTTCAGAAGCAGTATTTGTCAGCGCTTATTATAATAAAACGGTATATGTATGTGACAATATGCTTCAAAAAATATTGTTGTTTACGTATGATGCCGCAAAAAAAACATTAACCTATCTTGATGAATATCTTTTCAACAAAGGAAGAATAGTTCGTATTTTTGTGACTGAATCGGGAAAGATATTTACATCACCATTGATGGGAGATCATGAATTTCTTGAACTGAACAATGATTTTAGTATTGCAAAAAAATATTTCCCTGTAGATAAATCACAACAAAACGATCCGTATTTTGGAGATATTATGCGCAATTGGTTGTCATTATTTTCTGGTAATGATACGTATTTATTACGTGCCGGACAAATGAATTCAAAAATGCAGTTTTTAAAATATGATGGAAAAAAATTTGTTGAATTGAAGAAAAGAGAAGCTGTTCGAAAAAGCAAAAAAAATAAAGTTACTACTGAAAAGTCTAAAGGTTCGATTATGAACAAGGTTGAAGCGGCCGGGATAAACAGTTCTTGGTTTTTCAACAATCACTATTATATAATATGTACATTGCCTGAGAGTGAAAAAGAGTCGATCATTGAGGTCTATTCTGAAAAAGGTGATTATAAAGGATATTATGTCATAGAAAATGCTGAAAACGAAATTGTATCACATGTAGTTTTCAATAAAGATCAGACATTTGCGTATCAAAAGAAAGTAAAGGGAAAAAATGATAAGATAACCCTGGATGAATCGACGCTGTATATAGGTTCAATTAAGTAATAATGGTACTGTCGTCCAAGCAAAGGCACTTTTTAATTATTGCTCCCCGGGTAGATTCCGGGGAGATTTATAAACAATATGCCCTTGGTGTATGAGCGTTTTAAGACGTGAAAAAAATGATTATGATACTTTTTGCAGTACTGTATGACGAGTTATTGAAAATCAAAGGAGTATTACGGTAAACTTTGAAAGGCGGAATGAAAATGAAAGTTCTCATGTATCTAAATGTGGTAATGTTGCTATTTCTGATACAATGCACCGAAAAAGAGAAGATGATAGGCACGATGACGGTGATCAAAGAGATACCCCTTGAAAAGCCTATGATGCTAAGTACTATAACAGAAGTTGAAGGGAATTATGCCGCATACAATTACATCGACAGGACATTTGTGCTTATCTCCCCTGAAGGCAAGACCCTATGGACTTATGACAATCAAGGCAAAGGCCCCGGAGAGTATTCGGCCGGAATCGGGATATACGGTTATTATAATAAGACGATGTATGTTGTTGATAATGTCGTGTCGAAGATCATGTTGTTCACATATGATGATGTGAAACAGACATTCGCTTTTACCGAAGAATATTTGTTCAATGACGGTCAAGGTATCGATTCATTATTTATTACGGAGACCGGCCGAGTTTTGGTGCCTGTGCCGATCGGGAAGAACGGCCTTGTTGAGACGGACTTGAAATGCACCGTCGTCAACAGATATTTGCCTCAGGCACTGCCGAGCGAAGACGCAGACGACCTGAAGGCTATGATGGATGCCGATTTTGCGTTGGCCGGTAATGATACATGGCTTATGCGGGGGAATATTTTCAGTAATGTGATCCAATTCATGAAAAAAACCGATTCCGGTTATGAAATGATAAAATCCCGAAATGCATTACGCAGTTCAAAGAAAACGAGTGACAAACAGACCACCGGCAACAGTGAATCGGTAAATGTTGTGCTCACGGCGATGGGTGTCATCGCGTTGAAATTTGTTCATGAGCACTATTATATCATGATCGCAACGCCTGCCGATGAAAAGGAATCTATCGTTGAGGTGTATGATACCAACGGCAGGTATAAAGGGTATTATCTTTTGGAAGGCGAGCGTGATGAACAGATCAGGCGTGTAGATTTTTGTAACGACGGGTCGTTCGTTTTCATGAAATCACGGAAAAATGAAGCAGGAAAAATGCGTCCTGACATGAATAAATTATATATCGGGAAATTTGAAGATACAAAATAACTTCTACAGCCCCTTATCGCACAGGTAAGGGGTTTCTTTATTCAGTAATAGACAAGCATAGCATAGGGCGGAATGATTTCTCTTGTAGAATACTTTACCGAGCCGTTTCTTCAATAATTTTTCAATCAGTAATAATAAAATTGCATACCTGCATATTTGCGCTATTATTATGCATAGGCATAAACAATGTGTATAACTATCACAAGGTGTTGTCACGGTAACAACAGGAGTGTGTTATGAGAGTATATTTTAAGTTGTTGCTTCTGGGATCATTCGTTGCGGCGTTGGGCTTAATGACCACAGGCTGTGCGAAGTCGTCAACGGCACCAGATGATACAGACAACCCTGTCATACATTCGCTGGAATTCGGTCATACAACTTCTCACAATGATTATTGCGCTCAAATGAACCTTTCAGACGATTTTGGGAATGGTTTTCTGTTTTCGGTATGGACAAAAATCACACAAACGATTGAACCGGGCGGTACACGGGGGAACATGAATATCCTTCGCATTTATGGCGACAACTGGGGATTGATCTGTCTTGACGGTAATATAGGTCAGAACCCGGACGGAACGGCCCGATACAACGCCAATTTTATGCTTGATCTGAACAGTACATATATCGGTGATTTTTG
>CAZIJP010000203.1:0-3779 GCA_964539615.1 uncultured bacterium | reverse complement strand
TATGGCTGGAAACGGACTTTCAATGTGGAAGAAGGCGGTTTTTTGAAAGAACGTATTCAATTGCCGGTCGCTTCGGTTACTTCCGTTAAGATATCAGAATATGTTCCTAAATTGGTTCAATATGAAAACGAAAAGGTTGATGCGCTTTTAAGTAAGCAATATCCGAAAATGTTTCGCAATACTTTTTTTTGGCCTATAACGGGGCGTATCACATCACCGTTTGGTATTATGCGAGCGTACAATAGCGGAGGATTTGACAACATTCATACCGGGATCGATATAGGCGGAAATCCTGCCGGAACAGAGATACGTGCTCCCAACGACGGCATGATCGTTCTAGCCGAGGATTTTTATGCGCGAGGCAATACGGTTATGATAGAACACGGATGCGGTTTGAAAACGATGTATTATCATATGATGAAGTTTTTTGTCCGCGAAGGACAGATCGTACGCAAAGGGGACTTGATCGGTCTAATCGGCACAACGGGGTATTCTACAGGGCCGCATTTGCATTGGGAATTCAGGCTCAACGGAGTTGCCGTAGATCCGTATTTCTTTATGTATAATGATATAGACACAGGGAAGGTATATGGAACGAATACTCGTAATTGATGATGACATGCTTATTCGGGATTTTATTTCCGAAACGCTGAAACGCCAGGGCTTTGAGATCACATGTGCTAAAGACGGCGGAGAGGGTGTGCGGTTGTTCAATTCCGGGGAGTTCGACATGGTCATTTCCGATATAAAACTGCCGGTCATGAACGGTATTGATGTGCTGAAACACGTAAAAGAACGATCTTCCCAAACAATCGTGATCCTGATGACGGCATATGCCAATATTGAGACGGCTGTTGAAAGCATGCGGCTTGGCGCGGCAAATTATCTCAAAAAACCGTTTTCTCCGGAAGAGATCGAATTGGTCGTTCATAAAGAGCTTGAGATACGGCGTATAAAAAATGAAAACCTGTCGTTGCGCGAAAAGTATTTTCTTGCATCAATAATCGGAAAAAGTTCTGCTATGAAACGTCTTTTTGAAATTGCGGAAAATGTTGCAAAGAGTAAAGCTACCGTTCTAATTCAAGGAGAAAGCGGAACAGGAAAAGAGCTGTTTGCTCGGGCGATCCATTCATTAAGTGAACGCCGTGATCATCCGTATGTGACCGTAAACTGCGCGGCATTACCCGATAATCTGCTGGAATCTGAATTGTTCGGTTATGAAAAAGGCGCATTTACCGGAGCTGATAAGAAAAAAGAAGGCAAATTCATGCTTGCGAACGGCGGAACTATCCTTTTGGATGAGATCGGAGATATTCCTGTCGGACTGCAGGCAAAGTTGTTACGTGTGCTTCAGGAACGCGAGATCGATCCGCTCGGCAGTAAGGAACCTGTCCCTATTGATGTGCGCGTGATCGCTACGACCAATATCAATTTGAAAGCAAAAATGCAGACCGGTGAGTTTCGAGAAGACTTGTATTTCCGGTTGAATGTTATTCCGTTCATATTACCGCCGTTGCGCGATCGCAAAGATGATATCCCGTTGTTGGTTCATCATTTCGTAAAAAAATATGCCACAGAAAATGATTATAAACATATACCTGATATCGATCCTGCAGTCGTGGCAATGCTTCAGACACACTCATGGCAAGGCAATGTGCGCGAATTGGAAAATATGATCGAACGTGCGATCGTTTTGGGGGTCGGCGAACGATTGGAACCAAGGCACATTACACTTGAAGACAGCGGTAGAAGTGTCGGAGTTGTTGCTGTTAAACCGTTATGCGAAGTGGAACGTGATGCGATCCTTAATGCGTATGCTCATTTCAACGGAGATAAAAATGCGGTTGCCGAAGCTCTCGGTATTACTACGAAAACGTTGCGGTCAAAGCTGGCCGAATACGGCAGCGACTGAATTATTCTTTCCCTGAAATATACTCACAGTATCCAAATGCTATCGGCCCTGATTTTGTTTTCTCGCACGGGAAATCGTCACAATTAAAACATAATTCGATCTTTTTTGAATGCGCGCAGGTAGCGATCGCGCAAAATTTATTTTCACGCGGTCTGCATCCGGATTCGCCGTTTGGGCATGCTCCTTTTTGCATACGCGGGCATTTCTCGCAAGCAATTCCGCAAACACCTATTTTCATGACATACCTCCCGGTTACTTTTCAGGAATTTCAGCCAGTATAGCAGGCTCATTATTAATTTCAAGGATTCATTTATTATGCGCTTGACAGTCGAAGAAAAGGGAATATACTTCGCTTAACGAAGAAAGCAAGGATTATGAATGAGTATATAGCGAATCTTAAGAATTTTTCACGTAATGCAAAATTATTTCTAATAGGCGGTATTTTCAGCGGAATAGGCATGTCGGTCTTTCAATTATTGTTCAATCTTTACCTGAAAGATTGCGGGAAAACCGAGACAGAGATCGGATTCATTTTATCGGCAGGTTCCTTAGGCGCTACGATTGTGGCCATTCCGGCAGCTCTTATGATAGAGCGCTTACATATAAAACATATCCTTTTGATCTCAACGATTTTTTCAGCTATTTCGTATGGTTTGCAAGTTTATTTTGCCGACATCTCTCTTATTTTATTTTTCAGTTTTATGGCAAGCATGTTCATTACGATCTATCGTATATCATCCGCTCCTTTTTTCATGAGGAACAGTTCTCAAACAGAGCGGATCTACCTGTTCAGTATCAGCGCAGCTATCATGATGGGATCTGCCTTGATCGGGTTCATGATAGGAGGATTTCTTCCCAAGATCATTCAATCGACGTTTATTGAAGTAACAAAAACGCAAAGTTATCAATACGCATTGTATATAGCGATTGCGGCGAGTCTTCTTTCATTGATTCCCTTTGTTGCCATTCGCGAAGACAGGCCGGTACCAGATAAAAAGACAATATTTGTCCGTTTACGTCATTATAATTGGAATTTGGTCAGCAAACTTATTATTCCGAAGTTATTTGTAGGTATGGGAGCCGGGTTGATTATTCCTTTCATGAATTTGTATTTTAGAAATGTATTTACCCTTGAGTCTCCGCGTATCGGAACTTTTTTTTCCATTCTGCAAGTTTTTATGTTCGTAGGGATGTTTTCCGCTCCGTTATTATCAAAACGACTCGGTATGTTACGAAGTATCGTCATAACCGAATTGGTTTCTATCCCATTTATGTTCATATTGGCTTTAACCTCGAATTTGACGATCGCAGTAGTAGCGTTTATATTCCGCGGGACACTGATGAACATGAATACGCCAATCGGATCTAATTTCGAGATGGAACTGGTGAAACGGGATGAGCAGGCATTGACCAATGCATTATCAATGTTGGCATGGAACGGTGCCTGGACAATAAGTGCGCATTTCGGCGGGGCGATAATCGAGAAATATTCCTTCCAATATTCATTTTATATTACCATCGCGCTCTATTTTTGCTCTGCGATAAGTTACTATATATTCTTTCGAAATGTCGACGAAAGTAAATTCACTTTCAAGCAATTCATGTCAAAATAGGTAATTAAGGAACTTTTTTCGCCCAGAACGGTTATATAAGGAGCACAACCCCATTTACTGCTTGACGTGAAGCGTTAAATACGGTATTTTTTCGTGCAGGGAGGGATTTTAGAATGAAATATTTATTAATTTTAATTGCACTGCTCGGGTTACTTATCAGCTGCGGGAAAAAGGGACCAATCGATCTTCCTACCGGGTATACCGATGATCGTATACCGCAAGTTGTTAAACTTGATCCCCCGATCGTTCCGGAA
>CAZIJP010000202.1:0-3849 GCA_964539615.1 uncultured bacterium | reverse complement strand
AATTAAAGTTGTTTTCATCCCCGTAAAACTGGGAAGGAATGACAAAGCCTGTTGAGCTGAATTGCGTTGCCGTTGATGTTTCAAGGAATCCAGCACTTGACACCGTTTGATTTTTGGAAACGCAAAACACCGACTTTATAACATCGGTATTCGTTGTTAAGGAATATGTGTCAAGCGTTCCAAAAAAACTTGTCTTTGCCCCTGTCAACGGTGCAACATCGGAATAAAGGAAACTTTGTACATTGGTATCAAATACCGCGCTGCTTCCTGATGTTCCTGTCTGAGCCGCTAAAAAAGATCCTGCAAGGCTGCCACCAACGTAAACATCGACTTGCTGCTGAACCACCGCCGAGGGCTCAATGCTGCGATAAGATACAGGATAAAGAAGGCTTGATAATGTGTCTGGATTTATCGTGTAACTCATCGATTCAATATTGATTTGTAATAACTTTCAACTAACACTTTCACGGTTGCGGCGACGCTTACATCAATCAACTCAACAAACTTTGCACTATTCTTGTCCAAAGCCTGTTCGATGAAACCCGTCCGTTTCCCCGTCTTGCTAAACCTTGCAGACGTCTTTGTAGGCATTCCCTCTTTCTTATGTTTGCTTGCGATGGCGAATGCAATGCCTTTAGATTCCTTTTCACTTTTACCCATTCTTTGTTGAACATATTTCATCAAGCCTTTAATATATTCGCTTTCCTTTCTTCCGCTTCCAGGGTAATAAGGTATTCGATTTGACGGTACGCCTTGATTATTTATTGCCATGTAATCAGGAACAAAGCCTTCGATTATCAAGGTATTAATTTCCATCCTTACCATTGTTTCCATTTGTTTCACGGCTGAGCCTGTTAACTCATGTCCTTGCAATCGCCATTCATTGGCAACTACGGAAATGGCTAACACGCTTATTTCATCCGCTAACTTTTGTAAAGATGCTTCCATGATAAAAGGTAAGGTAACTTTTTCAAGCTACCACGTTTTTAATTAACCGTCAAAACCATTGCACCAGCGTTGAACTTAACTTCATCGCCACTTGCAATAACCTTTGACGCGGCTAAAGCACCGTAAAATAACATATTACCCGATGCACTTGCATCGAAAACACCTACATGACTTGCCGTTGCCGCACTTGAAGCACTTGAGGTAATGGTAATCGCTGTCGTATTTGCCAACGATGCCACGCCACTTGTTACCCTTGTCCATCCACCAGCCGCCACCGCAACACGCGCGTACAATGCGCCCGTTGGTGAGCCTCCTTCATCTGGGTTTTGAGAATACAACTGTACAAATGTGGACGTTGGAGCGGCGTCAAAGGTTGTGCCATTTATCCACCCTGTAATTTCGTCTTCTAAATAATTTGAAAATGCCATGTTTATTTTTTTTCTTTGTTAATTTAATTCTGGATAAATGACTGTAAATTCAATCGGTGTTCCAAGTACAGGAAGCAAAGTTTCATCGTAAATAATATACCAAAATTGCGGAGTATTTAATTCTGCAAATCTATAATCAACCCAATTTTGTGTTACATCACCTGAATTCAAAGGAATGCTATAGTACTCATTGCATTGTAACTTTGCCTCAATGGCTTGGTTCTCCGTGGTATATTTGTAGCCGTTAATAGATTGCATAGTGTGTGTTTAAGTTTGATTCAATTTGTGTTCTGTTTGTCTGTATTGAATTATAAATAATAATTTCACTTATTTTGCCATCGTAATAATTTAACAAAGCAGGTTCGCCCATTATACCTATTGCAGTATTTATAGTTGTTGCAATTGTTGTAATAGTTGCATTGTATTTATTTTGCCCGTTATTAAAAACCTTATAATTACCAGTACCTGTTTGTATATTCCAAAAAATTAAATTCATATTAGCAGGTGCTACAATATTTTGAGTTCCAATTTCACTTGAATTAAAAAAATTCAAAAAATTCGGACTTTCACTTCCAATTATATTTTGATTACTTGTAAATGCCATTCTTCCACTAATTCCTGATTGCCATTGTCCAACTATTGCACCAACTGCATTTTCTCTTGTAAAATTAAATGCAGCTATTAAACTTGTATTATTTGCTAATAATTTATTACCAGTATTAAAAAATTGAGATGAACCATTAAATAATAAAGAAGGTTTAGAATTATCTAAATCAACAACTCCAGAATTAACTATTCTTGGCTGATTTGCAGCCGTTGTCTGTGTTGCATTCCTTGCATTTCCACTTTGGTCATACCACGTTGTTACAAAGCCATTCCCAACTCCACAAAATACTAACAATGCAACTGTATCAAGATTTCCAGATACAAATCCAATATCTTGCTCCGTGTTGTCACTTGACCTTCTAACCCTTATCGCACTTCCCGTGTAATCCGTTCGCAATTTACGCAAGGAATAAGCCGCGGCTGCATTTGGATATAAGTCCAAAAGTAATGGTACTAAAGCCGTCACCGTCAAATCCGCTGCCAATATTCCTGCCCCTGTCAAAGATGATGCCGCCAACTTGCTTACCAATGCACTTGCGTTTAAAGTTGCATTTGCATTTAATGATGATGCTGCAAACTTTGTTAATTGCAGATTTGCACTTAGCGAAGAAGAAGCCTGTAAACTTGATGTTAAGTCTATTAAATTTTTTAATGCTGCCGTTAAATTACTTGATGTTACAATATTCGCAATACATTCTACCAACTTAGATACAATAGGCTCGCAATTTGTCGGAACGACTAAAGTAAAACTAAGCTGCACGGTAATCATTCGCTGCAACCCCGTAAAGGAATCAAAGGTAATGGAAGGTGCTTCGGGAATAAAAAGGTAATTAGGTAAAATGGTTTGCTTTACCTTGTTTAACCTTTGTACAAAGTAATTTGCATATTCTTGAAGGGCTGCCCACTTGTCTAATTGCAAAGTAAGGTCTGCATCCCCTTCATTGTTATAACCCAGCAAGTCATCAAAGAACAAAGTCACTTGATATGTGTCTTGCTTCCTTGTTTGGTCTGAGCCGATAATCGTTGGCACGGAAAAGAAAACACGGGGAAATTCGTTTAACTCCTGGTAATCTTCCGTGTTCGTTGAACGGGTGCGATCCGATGGCCAACCGAAATTGTAGCTTTTTATCGCCGTGATTTGATTTGCCGTATCTTTGAAAACGTCACTTATCTCGCGTATATTCATTTCTTTGTTTGCTTTGATAGGTCTTCAATAACCTTTTCCTCGGCTGCTTTGCTCGCAAGGTATTGAAAGACTTGGTACAATTTTGCTTTTTCTGCTGATTCCATAGGTGTATAGCCGCTTAAATTGAACAATCCCGACTCAGCCACTTTCTTAATTGTAAGATACCAACCGTATTTTTCATTGAGCCGTTCACTTGCTAATTGAGATTTGCCATTGCCCGTTCCAGCATAGAGGTCTGCAAATCTAACATATATCTCTCGCTTAACTTCGTCAAAAAAAAAGCAACCTCATAGGATGTTTGCAAGGACATTTGTAAAAAGTCAACCTTGTTTTGCTCAAAGAGTTCGTCGCTGTAATCTTCGCCCAATGGTTTCAAAAGAACCGCCATAATATTAAGCAAGCCCTCAGGCTCACCGTTCTTAACCTGATTCATCGCCTTGTCGTATTGGGCTGCCATTGTAAATTCAAGGAGCGTTGACTTTTCCATTAACCTTTCTGGAAGCGTGTAAACCTTGCCGTTAAAATCGTACAGTTGTTTGTACTTTGTTTCCGTTGGCGTGTTGATTGCACTCATTATCTTACTGTAAATGAATACAAGGTATTTTAATTCTAAGCTATCAGCCACTTTGCCAAAGCAAGCATCAAGGGGAATGCCTGTAAAGTAGTTTACCACCTTTGCCA
>CAZIJP010000201.1:0-3873 GCA_964539615.1 uncultured bacterium | reverse complement strand
TCTCTATATGTGAAAAACAAACTCAACAATTTTTTACCTATCAGGCATCCAAAAACATAAGATAAAATGGTTGAGGTAATTATAATCATGTTTCCGTTTCCAAATATCCAGCAAAATTTGATGCATTAACTATTAATTTCTGTATATCATCATTTGATATATTTAGGTCATTTATTACCCCATCTAAACAAAGAAATCCTACAAAATTATTTCTTATGTCTTTGATTGATATTGCAATGAAGCTCGATATTCCCCTGTTTTCCCAAAAGCTTTTCATGGATACACATATTGGATCATTTGGGTTATTGATGTCTTCTATTAGGCAATAATATTCTTCTATTAATTTTTTAAAGAATGGGGAAAATATTGATGTTGGGATGCTTTGTGTATTGATAGCTTCTGTTGCTATTCCTTGGCTAACAACTTCATATGTTATTGAAAATTTTTGAAAACTCTTTCCTGAATATGTCTTTGTCCCATTATGAAATTCAGCTATCCATACTCTGTCGCATTTAAATTTTTCCTTTATGGATTCCAATTTCGAAAGTATAAGTTCCCCATTTTCTATGGTATGCTGTTTGTTTAGACTCTGTTTCTTTTTTTCATTTTTCTTATTTTGTAAATTTTGAAAAATCTGTAAACACAATGGAGATACGATGCCAGTGATAAGAGCGACTATGATCGGTGTAAAATGATTCGCGGAAAAATCCATGATAAATTGAGTTAAACTATTTATCATGATTATTTCATTTTTTTAGGCATTGACAATTACATATTTTCCTGTATAAATATTTTGATGAAGATGTATAAAAATTTCAATCCAAAAGAAATGGATGAAAATACGTTACGATCTGTTTTCAAAGATATTGTAAAAAAAATTAAAAAGAAACCAGTTGGTTTTTTTAAATTAAAAAAAATGAACCGTACTAGGGGTATGTGGAATTCTGGTGAAGATATATCAATTGATCACAGGAGAGAAATAGTACCCACAGTAATACATGAGATGTTACATGATATATACGAGGACAATAGCGAAACTTGGGTTAGAGTAGTTGAGTCAAAAATATCTCAAATAATGACAACAGATGATGTCTTTATTCTATTGAAAGAGTTTATCAATAAACTTGAATTGAGCAAGAATAAAAAGAGTTATTACGAACTCTAATAATTACATTACTTTGGAAATCTTACCAAAGAATTCCAAAATTTGATCTTTCAAGTAATCTTCCACATTTTTTCTAGGAAGTCTAGAAATACGTTCTTGGAATGAATCATAAGATTCTTCAAAGGAACCATCTTCCGCAAGAACATATTCTTTTGATTCTAATATACCATTAACAAATGCTTTGGGGCAAGATGGATCTGCAACGCAATCAACTCCAACTAGTCTAAAATCACTCACACGATTTGTACCATTATATTGCTCTGCTAGTTTTCCAAGAGCCTTTGTTGACATTCCAATACGAACACCATCATCGATTAATGCTTGAACAATCAAGCCGCAAGGAGTGGAAAGAATCTTGGATCGCCCAATATAGGTGTTGCCGTCATTTTTCAATTCAGTAACCAAGTGACACGCTCTATCGAGATTAATCTCAGCCTGGCTCGAATGATTCAGCTCCCCTAGTGATCTCTTCGCATGAATCATTTCAGTTGTATAACGTTGAACTTCCCTACGCATTTCCTCTCGATCATACACACGTTTGTTCTTGTTAACCTCTTCACACACCATGTAAGGTCCAGCCACATAATAAGAAGGTCTTGATTTATTGTTGGTTTCTTCTTTGATGATTTCGAATTCCTCGTTATCTGCGTATTGATCAACTAATAGTTTAAATGCCATATGTTTTATTTATTTATATTCTTAATATCAAATTCCAAGTTCTTTTTCTGTCAAAATTGTAAATTCATAATCCATCTTGGAGCACCAAGACCGTGCAGCCGACCATTTGGCTTGATTCTTCAAATAATTTAAACTTTCGTAAATTATTGTCTTCTTGCGTTTTCTACCATGATCCATTGTCTTTGGATCTATGGTTTGTCTGTGTGGTTTTACTTCAACAAGATATTTTTTTAATATTCCATTTACCATCATTTTTATTGCAACATCTGGAAAATAAACAGAAGTTTTCTCCGTTACTGGATTTTGGTATTGTATTGCAATTCCTTCTGAACTCCATTCAATTACATCATCATTTGCATCACACCAACGAAATAGTTTCAATTCCCAAGATGAAAGAAACCTTGGATAATCATTTCCCCTATATTTTTTCTCGTTGACTGGTTTATAAATTCCTTGTCTAAATTTTTTGTTAATCGATGTGAGTTTCATATTGCAACACCTTTTAACATTTCCAGTAATTCCTTTGCTGCTTGATCAACAGAAATCATGGGGTGTAATCCACTTGAAATATATTCAGGTTCTTTCTGAGGAGCATGATGGTTTAGAATATCCACCATTTGCGAAAACATATCGTTCAAACCTTTTTGTGGTTCGTAGTTGCCTTCAAACTGGACTCTTCCACCAAACATATAAGTTATTTATTATTAAAATTTTACCCAACACAGAACAATACGGGGTCACTTGCACCCATCCCTGCCGATGCACCAGTGTATAATTGAGCTTCCAAGGCATCTTTTTCTTTCAAACCTTGGGAGAGTAAATCATTATAGTTAATAACACCACCACCAAACAATGCTGTGTTAGTGTATTTTCCTCTTACATTTCCAATTGAAATTTTAGTCAATGCGAGTGCGTATTGATATACCCAAGGTTCCTTGATAATATCGGATAATGGTCTTTCAACATAGCAAGAAACAGCACCCCAAAATCTAGAAGGAGAGGAACCCATTTTAGGTTGGGGTGTAATTCTCATGTATTGGGTTCTTTCATCAAACTGAATGTCACGTTTTAATGCGAGCATCTTTTCTCTATCTTCCAACCAGTTTTTAAGAATGCTCCAAGAAACAAGATCGAATCCATAGTTCCCCATTGAATATGAGAAATATGTTTGTTGTGCAAGAGTTTGTTCAATTGTGAATAGTGTATTGATTCCAGTCGTGGAACCCTCTTCAAAGTCCGTTACAGATATAACCTTTCTATAACTATCCATCATGTAGTCATATGAATTGAGAAGATCCAGAACTGGTTTTCCAACACTGTTTTGTTTAGCCACTTGATAAATCCAAGGGGCATTTGGATCACCAATTACCATTTTACCAATGGTATATGCTCTTTGAATATCTTTATTTGGGTTCTCTATTTCTAGTCTTGCATTGAAATCCCTAGAAAGAGAGAACAATACATCGAGTCTAATCCCCTTGTCTCTTTCATAAAGATCACTGTCAAAGACAAGATATTCCCTAGTATATCCTGCGAATCTTGTGAACATTTCAGCAGCTATAGAAATAAACTCGTTTAATTGATCATCGTGTACTTCCAGATTGATCATTGGAGCACCGAGACTTCTACATATTCTTTGCCCAACCCTCTCATAGCTATCCATGATGCTATTGAGGTTGCTGCTGTAGAAAGAAGAAACAGGTAAAGAGGTTGTACAATCCATTGCCATATTAATTATTTAGTGGCAATGTTGAAAAGAATCAAAAAGGATTGGTTCCAAGAATATCAGGCCAAGTGGCTTTGATGCCAGCAAGATCATCTGGAAGCTGAGTCAATGTAACATCGCGGAGTGCTTGTTTAGCAGCAATAATTTCAGCTTTCTTCGTTTCGTCGTTAGCCTCAACCGCCTTCATAAAGTCAATGTCGAGCTTGGCGAGTTTAGGAGCGCGAGCGGCACGGAACTTATCAAGATGAATAGCTTTAGCCTTCTCAATGTTTACCTTTGCGCCAGTTTCAGCGTCAAATTCGTA
>CAZIJP010000200.1:0-3876 GCA_964539615.1 uncultured bacterium | reverse complement strand
TTCTGAATCGCTATACAGCCGTATTTTTTACATGCATACGTAAACCGCTGCTCAACGATGTCTGACCCGCATACCGGGCATTTCCCGATCACTGTGCCGCCCGTCACGAATTTGTGGTTCACACCGGCGATCTTACCGAATACCCGTACTAAGAATTCCTGCGTATCCGAAAGAAGCCGTTGTTCTTCCGTCTGCAGCACCCGTTCAGGATAAATATCGTACTCCAGCTTTGCGCTGAAATCCGCAGTCATCAATTCTTCGGGTAAATGGTCAAAAAGCGCCAATCCCTTTTCCGTAGGCTTATAGGCTTTCTTATCTTTAATGATATATTCCCGCCTTATCAAAAGCGGTATGAATGTACTGCGTGTGGCCGCCGTACCGATACCTTCGGCATCCTTCAACGCTTTCTTCAACTGCTCGTCCTGCACGAGGCGGTGGGCATTTTCCATGAGTCCGATGATCGTCACGTCGGTAAAGAGCGGCTCAGGTTTGGTCACGTCGTCTTTCAGGATAAACTCACCCTGCAACGCATCACCCTCGGCAATAGCAAGCGGATCGTCTGAAAGGAATTCCTCGTCCTCAGCCTTGAGCGCTTCCGCATCCTTACGGTACAACTCGCGGTAGCCCTGTTTTATGTATGATTTGATTTTTCCCTGGAATAATTCTTCCGCCGCCGCTCCGAGTATCACGGTATTGGTGCCTTCCGCAGGCGGCAGCAATGCGCCCATGAGCCGGTACACGATCGCACGAAATACTTTGGCCTCTTTCTCGTTCAATGCGGGGATAGGCTCGTTACCGCGGGTAAGTACGGGTATGATCGCATAGTGGCCCTTCAGTTTGCCGATATATTTTTTATTAAGTATATAGGTTGGATTCACCGCATCCACGAGAGCCGCTTCGTCGGTAAATGCGCCGGTTCGTTTTACAAGCGCCACGGCATTGCCGATCTCATTGGCCTCCGCCTCGCTCAACACGTCGCAATCGGTACGGGGATACGATATGAGCTCATGCGTCTCATATAACCGCTGCGCCACCTCAAGCGTCTCTTCGGGCGCCATACTCGCTGTCTTTGCCATGTGTTTCTGCAACCCTTTGAGGTCAAAAAGCGACGGAGCATATTCGGTGAACGGTTTCGTCTCCACCGACCGCACGGTAAGCGGCAATGGCCGCACTTTCGCAAACACGGCATCTGCTTGGTGTTGATCATAATATCGTATCAGTTCAAGATCGTTTGTGACATGTTTGAACGGTATCCCGTTATATAGAAATTGTATGAACCAATACGATCGCGATGTAAACGCCGTAAAATCTTTATACCGCTTTATGATCTCCGCTAAAAGCCATGTCTGCACACGACCGATGCTTATCACGCCTTCCGACGAGAATTTGGTGGTATACAACACGGTCAATTGGATACCGATAAGCCAGTCAATGAGCTGGCGGTACCGTGCTGCACGATAATACCCTTCAAACTCCGCAAACGGCCTGCGCGCCGCAAATGCTTTTTGTATCTCTTTTTCCGTCTCGGAATGCAGCCAAACACGGCTCACCGATGCGGCCTTTACGATGTTCTTCTGCTGTAAGAGCGTAAGGATATTGCGGTGAATAAGCTCACCTTCGCGGTCGGGGTCACATGCCAGTATGATCTCATCAGCGTGTTGGATCTTTTCGGCGATGTTTGCAAATATCGTTTTATTGGACACTTCATAATGGAATTCCTGCGGCAGCATGGGCAATTTGCGCGCCATATCATACCACGACACTTTTTCTTTCTCAGGATACAGCGGCTTGATGTAATAGGCAAGGTCGGCAAGTTCCTCGATATGACCTGAGCTGGCCACCACGCTGATACCCGGTTCATTCCGCAATGCCTTACGGTATTTCTCCGCCATACTTGATTTTTCCGCTATGATGACCTTCATCCGTCTCCCTTGAAAGTGCGTGAGTTTACAATTACGTGCGTATGCATGATAAACGCTAAATCACGTTCTGCCAACAGGAAATGACAGATCACCGTTAGTCACCGGCAACATTTATCAAAATGATATCTGTATTTTCGTAGGGACGCCCTTTGCAGGAGTCCGCGAAAGAAAAATCTCCCGATATTCGTACGGGCAGACCTGTGTGTCTGCCCTTTTATTCGTATGGGCGTGGGCCTGCCCTTCCGCTTTCCCGGACAGGGGCAAGCCCTGTCCCTACATTGAAATTCTTACTGTTTGTGTCATTATAGGGCTTGACCTGATAATCCAGAACAATCCAAACTTCAACTGGATTCCCGTTTTCACGGGAATGACATCATGGCATATTGGCCCCCTTCGACAGGGGGCAGGGGGATGATTTGTTGTATCGTAGGAACGCCCCTTGCGGGTGTCCGTGAAAAGGAGTTTCCCAACGTATGGGTAGACCTGTGTGTCTACCCTTCTAGTGTCTGACCCTTTTTTTGTGTAGGCGTGTGTCTGCCCTTCCGGTTTCCCGGACAGGGGCAAGCCCTGTCCCAACATATACATATTGAATAGTGGTGTCATTATCGGGCTTGACCCGATAATCCAGTTTGTTTGTCATTTCGAACGTATGTGAGAAATCTCAGTTTATATTCAAATATCACATGTTACTTGTAATTGAGATTTCTCGTCACGAAACGTTCCTCGAAATGACACCAGTTTTCGTAGGGACGCCCCTTGCGAGTGTCCGTTGATTACACAATGAGAGGAATTCATCTGATTTCATTGACCGTAGGGGCAATTCATGAATTGCCCCTATGAATAATACAAATGATTAGCACATTGAATTAATTTGAACCGGAAGTAGATACGTCACGTACGCAGCGTATCGAATAGCTCCACAGCGGATCGCCGACATTGATGTTCAATGCGTCTCGCATAAAACCGAGGTCAATATTTATAAAACTTCCTTCGATCTTAGGTGACGGTGTGGATGTCCAGAAAAAGGTATATTTCCCCTGATTGGAAAACGAAGGTTTGCTGTCGCGGCTACCCGACGGTAATATCGTGAAACCGCTCGAATTGGTGCGGGGAGAATTGCTCTTACGCCAGAAGGTGTCGGTTGCATCTTTCAAGGCACTACCTGCTTCTTTTGTCCCGCCGAATGCATCGGCAAGCGCTTTCCATTCCGCTTCCGTGGGAATACGCCATCCTTGAGGGCAGATCTTTGTTTGATCACCCGACAAAGCCGAACCCGGATATAATTTTCCGTATACTTTATTGACGGGAGCATTGTCGTAGTACCATGAGTTGCCCTGCAAATCGTAATCAAGATTCTGCGCAAACCATTCCTTACCGCCGACAGTGATCGTCCAATAGATCTTGTAATCACGGGTATCGACAAACGAATTATATTTCACGGCGGGATTGAGCTTGATAGGCAATGTGGAAAAAGAGAACACCTTCGATGAGCGTACTTCTTTGCCGTCTTTTTTCTCCACGATCTTCCAGTAATAGGTGCTGTTGAGCGCAAGCACGACAGGCTTTTCTTCAGAAGCCTTGAGGTCGGCTTTATACAGTTTGGGCGTTTGCGTTGTGCCAAGATACAGATCGGCTGTCATGCCGTCGTTGCCGGACCATTTGATGATACCCACATTCACATTCGCAGCGCCGTTGGCCGGTTGCACGGCTGTGATCTCTTTTTGAGCATACAGATGCATCGCCGTAAATGCTACGGCAAGCAGCATGAAACACATTACTTTTTTCATCTCAACCATCCTTACGTTGTGTGCTGTCCAACCCATGTCGAGATAGTATTACATGACCTAAGGAAAATCGCAAGGGAGAACGGCAAACACACGGTCAAAAATCCGACGTGAAATTGAATATGTTCAAAGATCAAAGCCGATTTCAGTCAATGGTTCAAATCGTATGC
>CAZIJP010000199.1:0-3906 GCA_964539615.1 uncultured bacterium | reverse complement strand
GAAACGTGCGATTGTACCCCATGATCCCGTCTTTACATTTCTCACAATAAAACCCTTCTTCCGTGCCTGATCGCTGGTCGTCATTTCTATGATGCGTCACAAAATCGGGGATGTGCAGCCGTATGCGCAAATTTTCAATATCTAAATAACAATCGAAATATACCCATTCACGACAATTCTCGCTCCACGGTTGGCCGCGGTATGTCTCCTTTATCCCAAGCCGGTGAAGTTCTTTTTCAAGCGGTGCAAGGTGGCGACACATCGGCATCATTCTCCTTTAACAAAAGGAACGTGCCCGATGGTATAACTGCCCTCAAGAAGCAGCAGTTTCTTTTTGGCAGGAAGCCCGCCAGCATAGCCGGTGAGTTCGCCGTCTGAGCCGATGATGCGATGGCAGGGTACGATGATCGAGATCGCATTTGCTCCGTTTGCAGATGCCACGGCACGCACGGCACTGTCATTGCCCAGACGTTTTGCCAAGCCTGCGTAGGTTTCTGTTTTTCCGTATGGTACCTGTTGCAATTCTTCCCAGACGTATTTCTGAAAATCGGTGCCGACGGTCAGCACCTGAATATCGAAATCTTTGCGTGAACCGGCAAAATAGTCGTCCAATTGTTTGCGGGCGGCAATGGTCTCCGGCGTTTCTTTTTCGACATAAACGGCATCAAGCCCGATGCATATTCGTTTATCAATAGCAGCTCGCATTTTGCGGTACCGCCAATCGCACAGACAGAGCATGTCGTTGAACGAACCGAGGATCAATTCTCCGACGGGAGAGTGGTATACGGTTGTATACACAGTATTCATGACACACCGTCACTTTCTTTTTTCATTCATATCCTTGAGAAGCATTATTGAAAAGTACATCATGTTTAACAATATGCCCATAAAGATGGTCATGCCCCACGTTCGCGGATGGTCCAGCGGATTTGCAAAGCGGTCGATGATGTCGTTGAACAAGCCGAAGGGATTGAGTGCAATGTCCCAGCTGTTCCAGCGCAGGTAGCGACCGAGGTACACGCCGAATGCAGACAAAAATAAAAAAAACGACGATAATGCCGTAACCACATACGGAGACATTTTTTTTCTGAGAATGCTTTCAATATCCATAAGGCTTACGAATCCGAAGATCAGACCGGTCCAAGCATATGAGAGTATAACGATCAGATCAAACCACAGCGGTGCGCCGATGCGCGAGCGCAGATGGAAAAGATCGGTGAGAATGTACGGTGAATTCGGGAAAAATAAAATCCAAACGAGTATGAGAATGAGCGCATAAAGCGGGGTTGTTTTCTTTTTAACGATAGTAATCGTTGTTACCAACCACGGTATGAAGGCAAGAAAAAGATTCCAATTGAGAAACAGGAATGTCATTCGGTCGCTGATGATATAGCGGAATAATGAGAGCGATACGCAGATGAGCGACATCACCACAAGGAATATGGTCATGTTCAGGCGACCGGAATTTTTTAATACATTGATAATCGGTAACGATCTCGGCATAGGATCCTTTCCGTTTTATCCGTTACTGAAAAAAGCATACCGTAAGATGAAAGGAAAATCAATACGGGTGTGCGTATCCGGTATGGTCAAATGGCGTTACTTTCGCTTAAATGTCTGCGTTATATTCCTAAACAATTCAAGATTTTTTTCAAAGTCACTGCTTGCCGTTCCGAGGAATATGTAATACCCGTTATCCGTAAAGAGCATAACCTGGTATACCAGTTCTTTTACCCCTAGAGTTCTACTTATTCCATGCGCGATAATTTCATAGCCGGAAATGCCGTCGATCGTTATCTCCCTGACGCCATTCTCATCAAAGGTTAGATCATCAATGGACATTTTCCTGATTCTCTCAATGGCCATTGGTTTTTTATCGGTGATCAGGATAGTTCCTAATAACTGCCCGACAATTAACGTGGTCTTATCATCGGATTTTGTCGGCACTTTTCCGTCAACAGTATAAACAAGTGTATTCGTGACGTTTTTAGCAAATTTCAGCTTGGTGTTTTTTGTATCGATACTGAAACTGACGTCGCCGAGTGGATCAATTGTAAGTTTTGATTCATACACAACCGATAGCATAGATTTTTGTATAACGCCGCTGAGGTCGGTTCCATTTTTGGGGAACATGCCGTTGATTATGTATGTTATGGATGGATCGCCGAACGCGAGGATGTATTTTGTATAGGTGATGCCGTTGGCGGTCTGCTCCGTTGTCAACAAAAACCCGTCGTATCCGTTTATGATGAAGTCTTCTCTTTTCCTAAGAATCACGCCTTTTGAGTTCAATCCCTGGATGGTAAAACCTTGCGTAACTTCGTCATACGGGCCGGGGATTTCCGCAACAAGAATGGATGCGCCGAATTCAATGTGCTGAAAACCTTGAAACGTGGCGGCGGACTCGAAGCCTTCCGGTGGAATTAAGAATACCTTTGTACCGGCGACGTGTACGTGTTTATCCGATTTGACGTTGGTGATCTTGGTTTGGGCAAATGCCGCATTACTCGCAGCAATAATCATGAGAATGAAAAAAAATCTATGAAGAGGTGAACGTCGTGACGTGAACATGCAAAACCCCTTTCGGTTATACATCTGCTTAAGCCAAAGCGAAGAAGTCAGAGAAAGTTATAATGGCAGATGGAAAGGGAGTCAAGGTGATTCTCTGAGAGAATGCTTTATAATTATGCCTGAATCATTTTTTGTAATCTTTGATATAATGGCTCTGCAATATTTTTAAAGTTTATAAAATTTGGTAAAGATAGAGGTTCTTTGCTATTACTAGGCTTTAAGCCTGATGAATATTTGCCATCCTTTATGAGGGCCTCTATTGAGTCAAGTAATTGTTTTTCGTTATCATTCAACTCAATTTCAGGCATTTCTTGTAATAATTCTATTACATTATGAGATTTTAAAAATATTTTTTCATTTGGTTTCATTTTAAGGCGTGCTATTTTTTTAATATAAACAGCTTTTACAATTAACTCGATAGCAAATGTAAAACAAAAAATTGCAGGCCTTCCTAATTTCAACCGAATTATTATACTATCACTGGGGTATTTGGGCTTTTCATCAAATAAGTATTTGTTACATTTGATAATTTCATCATTTAGAACAGTTGCAGCACAGTAATATTCTTGCGCTAATGCTGCCCAATGAGAAGGAATTTTTGCAACATCAAATTCACTTGGCCAGTCTGGAAAAAATTTTCTAATATCTTCTAGACTCATTTTTCATACCTTCCATTTCCTTGCCTTCTCCAAGACCTCCTCAATAAACGGTGCTTTAGCTTCCGTATACTCTTCCCGCGGGAGGTTTTTCTTCCACAGCGACAGTTTGAGTTCCGAGTAGGCTTGCGCGTCGTCGGGATGAGTGTTCATGTAATCGCGGAAGAGAATGTGATTGGCATACAGTTGTGAATCAATCGCAAACATGTGAATATGGTGTAGTACGAATTCGCTGTTGGTGCGGAAATAATGCCGCCCCGGTACGCCGCTTTCTCCGACGAAGAGGTAGCCGATCGATTCGAGCGGTGCAATGCAAGCGAATCCATCATCGAAAGATTTCACTCCTACCGCCATGTCGATGATCGGTTTTGCGAAAATGCCGTTGATGGAGGTGCTGCCGATATGTTCAAGGGAGAGGATCCTATCTCCAAGCGCAGTGATAATACGCTCCCGTTCTTTCAAATATTCATCATGCCACGACGGGTCATGGGGTACGAGTCGCATCGTTTTTCGCTGCAGGCCGATCATGATCGTTTCTTTTCCGTATTCCGGCATACATCACTCACGCGGCAATGCCAGAACATATGCGGTCTGCCGATGCCCCAATGATCGTTCAAGACCAGCGTTGGCTTACCGAGTTTTTTTGTCCAGAATTGCTGGGCAGGGCGGTACCCTGCAT
>CAZIJP010000198.1:0-3923 GCA_964539615.1 uncultured bacterium | reverse complement strand
TCGGGTCTTTGGAAATAAGCTCGATGAGCACATAATCCGAGGAACCGAATATGCTCACGGATTCTTTGTCAAATACATTTGTCGGATGTTTTTTAGGTACGATATGCGATACTTCATTATCAAAATATACACGGGAAATGAAAAGCCCCAGAAAGATCGTAATAATGATCGTGGAAGCAATAATAAACTTCGGATGTTTGACAACTAAGCTGCTGATCTTCATACAGTTTCTTCCTCCTTAGCGGCTATTCCGTAAATTGAATAGCGCAATGCAATGTCAATCTTTTCCAATAATTCCTCTTTCGGATATTTATGCAAAACCCAATCGAACGTAATTTCTTCTATGATGCCGTTTGAAATCATCGTAACGATCTTCGGATTGATATTCGGCTTTATCATCTGTTTTTTTTGAGCTTCTTTTAGCAATATTTGCACAAATTCAAGATGTTTGTTTTTAATGATCGGATCTAAAAATTCCACCGACACAGCCGACTGATGCACTTCCACAAGAAATACCCGGGCCATATCCATATTGCGGCTTAAATGCTCCACAACAATACCGATGCCTTGTTTATATTTCACGAGCGGATGCATCTCTTTTTTCATCAGCTGTTCTATGTCGCTGATCGTATGATCAAAAAAATCCATAAAAAGACTGATCAAAACATCATCTTTGTTCTTAAAATAGTTATAGACGGAACCGACGCTCAATCCCGCCCGGTCGGCAATTTCCTTGACGTTGGTATAAAAATATCCCTTTTGTGCAAATAATTCCATTGCTGATTTAAGTATCGCAGCTTTCTTTGCATCACTTTTCAATCGAGCCATCACACACCTCGCCTTCTATAATGAATGACTATTCATTCTTTTACAGGGCGAATATAACAGAGAAAAATAGTATGTCAAGAAAATAATGAATGGGTGTTCATTTTAGTATTTTACACAGATCAATCAAGCGTTGCGATATATACTGTTGTTGTATCAGTTTCAAATTCCTTACAGGCATTGCGTACCCATTGCTGGTAAAGAATTGTTTTATTATCGCTGAATCGCACTCCGCCAACTTGAATATCTTTCTCATTCTCAATACGGTAAAACCCTAAAAATTCACCTCTCAAAGAATAAACTTCTATAAGCGACTCTATTGCATCAGTATCCGGCATGACCATGATATAATAATTTATTCCGTCAAAATAAGAACTGGTGATCCCGCGAGTTGTTACTTTTAACTGTTGACGCCCTTCACTAATTTTCGAGTGTTCGGCATCATAGGTTTCCTGCGTTTTCGTCATCATGCACTTTGTTTGTTTAACCTCTGTAAATGTTGAACCAATTTTATGTAAAAACTGTAACCGCATGCTCATGACGCCTGCACGAAGAATGTGTGAATCGTCACCAAGCAAAACAGAAACTTCTTCGCGAATTGCTTTGATCGCATCATCACGTGACATTTCGCGTAAATTTGTTTTTGTTACCGGAACATACCGCCCTAACACGGCTCCTGCAGAATCTGTTTCAATGATACGATGATCGCCGAATAGTACAGGGAAAAACAATTTTCCCGACTCACTTACCATAACTTCTGATATACGCCCTTCATTGAATTGAAACTCATCGTTATAAGTAAAACACTTATCACGATTATCATAGTCAAATAACATCACTTTGCCCTGGAGGTGATCTACAACATACAAAATATTATTTTTATAGTTTATTGACACGGTATCAGACATCTCGCCCGGTCCTTTGCCTTTTTTATTATATTTCCATACAATTTTACCGGTCATATCGATAAGAACGATCTCATGTGCTTTACGGTCAAGCGTTAAAATCTGCTTATTTACAAGTATCGGCGCATAAAGTTCCATCGGTTTTTCGAGTTGTATCCTTTTGATCGTTTTAAATTCTTTTAAAATGTTTATCTCTTTTGCAATAGCCGGCCTTACAATGGTAATGAGTAACATCAAACTGATAATAATCTGCTTCATGACATCTCCCTGTATTATTCATTAGTATAGCATACAATCATTATAATATCAACTCAATTGCAATAAGTATAGCATTTGCGCTTGATATTTTTAAATAGAACTCTATACTTCATCTATATGTTCGGAGGTTGTTCATGAAACATCTAAAAATCCTTCTGCTTGTGGCAGTGTCTGCAATAGTATCATCGTCATGCGGAAAATTACTTATTACCGATGAAATCTTATCGGATCCGTTGCTCATTGCATATGCAAGCTATACAAACGGAAGCACCAATCTATTTTCAATGTATACTGACGGCAGCGGCAAACAACAGCTGACCGACACAAGCGCCTATGATGCATATCCTTCGTGGTCTGCAAGCGGCACAAAGATCGTCTTTATGAGCACATCCGGTTCATCTGCAAACAATGAGATTTTCATCATCAATGAAAACGGATCTAATCGGACACAGTTAACAGCGAATACTGTTTTTGACGGTTATCCAACATTTTCACCGGAAGACGGGACAATACTTTTCGTAACAAACCGTGATGGTAATTATGAAATATATACTATGACAAATTCCGGTGACAATGTAGTTCGTTTAACGGCAAATTCCGCTTATGATTCATACCCGTCATATTCTCCGGACGGCAGCAAGATCGCATTTGTGAGTGACCGCAACGGGAACAACGACATTTATGTAATGAATAACGACGGTTCAAATGTAGTTCGTTTGACAACTGCAACAACAGAGAACACATCCCCGAGTTGGTCGCCAGACGGCACAAAGATCGTCTTTACTAGTTATCGTGACGGCAATGCTGAGATTTACGTGATGGATTCCGACGGTACGCATCAAACGCCCTTGACCGATAACACAACATCAGATGAATCACCACAATGGTCCCCTGATGGAAAATTAATTACCTTTTACACCAATCGTCACGGGAATACCGAATTGTATATAATGTGGTCAGATGGAACATCTCAAACAAGAATGACCGATAATAATACCACTGACGCATGGCCTTCTTTTCAGAGAAAAACCCGTTAACCCTAAATATTGATAACGAATAAAAGTCTATTGCGTTATTCAGGGACGGCGTTATTTGCCGTCCTTTTTTGTTTTCTTTTCAGCATCATTTTTAACATCTGCATGGCTTTTATACAGTAAATCATTTGTACTGTCTCTAAGTTCTATTCTTAAATATTTCAATCGTTGATCTGCAGGCACGATTTTCATTATTTCTAAGATTTGATTCTTTTTTATTATCCATATTTCGTTTTTCAAATCATTGAGTTGATCCAATAATTGTGAGACGACCTGCATATCAGGTTTTTCTTTTGTAAGCTCTGTTCTTAAATTGAGAGTAAGTTGTTCTCGTTTGGCAAATAAAGCCTGAACAGCCACTTTATCGGCCTCATGAATTTTTTGAATTTTTTCCTCAAAAGGATTATTTGTGCCGACCTTTAGCACTCTTTTGTCATCTTTTGCAGTAGCCCCAAAAACAAAAAGCAAAATCATAACAACAGTAACTATCGTTTTTTTCATATAACCTCCCTTACCGCATCAATTTCCGCATAGTCTGCAGCAGTTCATCGATGACCTCATCTTTTCCTTCACGGATCTGATCAATGATACAACTTTTCATGTGGGCTTCAAGTAATACTTTTTTTACACCGTTCAATGCTTCATCAACGGAAGCAAGCTGATTCAGCACATCATCGCAATAGACATCATTCGTAACCATTTTAGAGATCCCGCGGATCTGTCCTTCGATGCGCGCAAGGCGCTTTATCATCTCATTTTTCAACTCTTCATGATGATGCGCACATCGCGGTCCGTGGATCTCGTTCATTGCATCTGCCATATACCCCTACCCCCTATACTTACTTTGTAGTATACTGCAAATACTTCCTGCGTCAAGCATTACTTGAAAGACTTGCCTTAT
>CAZIJP010000197.1:0-3955 GCA_964539615.1 uncultured bacterium | reverse complement strand
ACGGCTGTTTTAATCCGCTAAAATAACCCGATGAGATATCCTTACACAGGTTTAGGTCAAGGATCGCTTTTTTATATGGCGAGTTATCATAATTGAATAAAGCCGAATCAATAAGATCGAATTCCAGTTCCAGCTCCTCGTCATCAATATCTCCTGCACTAAACAAGAACGTAAAAAATGTTTTGTTCTTTTCATCATCATTTGTCGCAATAGAATAATCGACAGTGCGCTCTTTCATTTTGCCGATATTTTTCTGGATCGGGGTTTTGAACCGCTCACTGCTTGTGAAATTTTTCAATGCTTTTTCTTGAAGCAGTTTTAATTCATCAAGCGTATTGCCGTCACCGTACAGATACAGATAACTGTTTGACGGATGATAGTATTTTTTATGAAAGGCTTCAAAGTTTTCCTGCGTGAGCGTAACAATGCTCTCCGGTATTCCGCCGGATTCATTTTTTATGAAAATATCAGGATACAGCGCTTTTTTCATATTTGAATACATCAAACGCCATGTGTTTGCCAAAGATCCCTTCATCTCATTAAAAACAATACCGTTGTACTTTAACGGGGCATCTTTCGATTGAAGATCATACGTCCAGCCTTCCTGTTTCAGCGTCATATGATCATCATAGAGGTCCGGAAAAAAAACGGCATCGATATAGACGGTCATCAGATTATAAAAATCCTTTGTATTCGTGCTTGCCACAGGATAGCGCGTCTTATCAACAGATGTCTCGGCATTCATATAGGTTTTGATCGACCCTTTGCTTAATATTTCAAAAGGTTTTTTCAAGGGATAATTTTTTGAACCGCATAATACGCTGTGCTCAAGAATATGCGCGACACCAGAATCATCTTCCGGCATGGTCTTGAACATCGCCGCAAACACTTTATTATTGTCGTCCGTCTCAAGCTTCAGCACTTCCGCGCCGGTCACGACATGCACAAAAAGCCGCGCGGTTACGTCAAATTCGGGAAATTGCTGTTCCTTCACAAATTTGAATCCTTCGTATACTTGTCCTAATTTCAATTCGACAGGTTTATAGGTTTTGATCTCTGAAGCAAATGCATGAATCAATACAAAAACAGAAAATACCGCTACCGAAAAAATCATTTTCCTAAACATCCCGTAGCCCTCCTTTGTATTTAACATAATCACATCATAACCTGCACAGATGAATAAATCAGTTCAGGTACACAGTATAGCATTCAACGGCGCTACTTCAATACAACTAAAGTATATCCATACTTTTTAAAACCGGTTGCCACAACAGCGATTCACCTTCATCGAGTTTAATCCGGAAATTCCGCTACCCGTATAGGTATACGTAAATAAAAACATTTGTTGCATAATCTTACTATATTAATCATAATTACATTTCACATCCCGCAACAGTGTATCAAACACGGCGGTTGACATGCATTCCCAAAACCGTTAAGATACTTCTCACGAAAGGATCCCCGAATGATAACTGCACTACGACAACGTTGGAACGATCCGTGCGGCTATAGAGCCATTCTGATAGTAGCGATTCCTCTTATCATTGGTACCGGCATTTCTTTTTTACAACAATTTATCGGCAGAATGTTCCTTGCACATTATTCGCTTGATGCGATGAGCGCTGCAGTACCTGCGGGAATGCTTAATTTCAGCATAATGACCCTATTTCTCGGCACGGCCACCTATACCGGTACTTTTATCGCACAATATTACGGATCAAAACAATTTCATAAGATCGGAAATGTCGTATGGCAGGGTATGAATATCGCCGTTATCGGGGCGGGTGTACATCTGTTACTCATCCCGCTGGCGCCGATTATCTTTAAATTTATCGGGCATGCGGAAGCTGTTCAACGGTATGAGGTTGAGTATTTCCAATTATTGTGCCTGTCGGTAGGCCCGGCTATCGCAGCCTCCGTATTTTCAAGTTTCTTTTCCGGGCTAGGCAGAACGATGCCGCTCATGTGGGTCAATATTATCTCAACGGGTATAAATATTCTTGCGAGTTATGTGCTGATCTACGGCAAATTCGGTTTTCCCGAACTTGGCATCAAAGGAGCCGCATTAAGCCCGCTGATTTCATTTTGCGTTTCCTGTGTGCTCTACGCAGGGCTCGTCTTCACACAAAAAAACGAAGACCATTTCAGGGTACGTTCACAACGGTCATTTAATCCCGAATTATTTACACGGATCATAAAATTCGGTTTTCCGAACGGGATCCAATTTTTTCTGGACATGATCGCATACACCATTTTTATTATTCTTACCGGTTTGATCAGCACTGATGCGCTTGCCGCTTCCAACATAGCGTTCAATATCAACGGCCTTGCGTTCATGCCGCTTGTCGGGTTCGGCATCGCCATCAATATTCTCGTCGGGCAGCATATCGGCGAAAAACGCCCGGATCGTGCCGAGAAAAGCGCCTACTCAGGTTTCCATCTGGCATTGACCTATATGATCATTATCGGCGTCTTATATGTGACGATCCCGCAGGTCTTTGTGGAATTATTTAAAAACAAAGCGGACATCGCGCGATTTGAACAAATAAAACAAGTAACGGCCGTTCTCTTGCGGTTCATTGCGTTGTATTCTCTGTTTGACAGCTTCAACATTGTTTTCTCGTCGGCCATCAAAGGCGCCGGGGACACGCACTTCGTCATGAAAATGCTTATCTTGTTTTCAATTTTCGTTTTGGTGATCCCGTCTTTTATCGCAATAAAAATTCTCCATGGATCTGTCTATACCGCGTGGATAATCGCTACCGTCTATGTGTGTGCGCTCGGCATTGCCTATTTCCTGCGCTTCCGTAACGGTAAATGGAAAACAATGAAAGTGATATAACGTATGAGTAATCTTATTGAGCTCTTAGAAACGATCATCACTGAGAATGCATTCATTGAAGCGGTGATCAGCAGTCCCAAGCAAAAGACCGGTACGATTTCAAAGATCACGATAAAACCGTTTCTATCGAACGGTACAACCGCGTATCAATTTTCAATGTTCACCGGCCAGAAAGTAACGCATAAAAATACAACGCCAGAAGAGATGCCGGCGGAATTTGAAACATATCTCGGGAGCTTCAAGCAGGCCGTGCTGTTTACAAGCGCCGCCGACTATCAACTTTTTTCTAATGATGCAAAGCCGTTGAAGATCTTAAAGAACAAACCGACAAAAACAGTCAAGCCGATCGATTCACATAACAGAAAAAAACACTATATCATCGAAGAAGGCGTCTATTGCGATTTCCTCCACAAACTCGGCGTCATGGACAGTAACGGTACGGTCAATAAAAACAAATATGATAAATTCCGTCAGATCAACAAATATCTGGAGATCATCGACGATTCGGTCTCCGCACTGGATACAACGCATGAATTGAAGATCATCGATTTCGGCTCGGGAAAAGCGTATCTGACCTTTGCATTGTATTGGTATTTTACACAGAAACGTGATCTGAAGGTCAAGATAAGCGGATTGGACATAAAAGACGATGTGATCGCTCACTGCAATGCTCTTGCTCAAGAGCTTCACTACGACGGATTGAGTTTTACGAAGATCACGATCAAAGACTATGAGAACACCGGATCGATCGACATCGCCATTACGCTTCATGCCTGCGACACCGCCACCGATGACGCCATCGTGAAAGCGCTTCAATGGGATGCGAAGCTTATTATGCTCGTTCCTTGTTGCCAGCATGAGTTTTTCAAACAAATTAACAATGATGTGCAAACACCGCTGTTGAAACACGGAATATTAAAAGAACGCGTGTCGTCTCTTATAACTGATGCGGTTCGCGGAATGATCCTTGAGATACTCGGCTATTCGGTGGAGATATTTGAATTCATCGATATGGAGCATACGCCGAAAAATATACTTATTCGGGCAAAAAAGACCGGCAAATCACACAGATCCGCACGGTTGGAATACGAAAACTTCAAACAAAGCTGGGGG
>CAZIJP010000196.1:0-4000 GCA_964539615.1 uncultured bacterium | reverse complement strand
AACTTGATAATTACCGTTTCTATGCTACATTTACCGTAGTTCATAACTAAAGAAACGGAGGCATTGAAATGTATAAAAATATTCGTCGGGCGGCTGTAGCAATACTTGCCGTGATGTTTGTGAGTATCGCGGCATGTTCGTGGTTTGATGATGAAAAGGATGAACCTGAGCTGGATCAGACACCGCCGGTCTTATCGATCGCACCGGTAGATATTTCCACGATCGTGTCCGTCATTCAGTTCGGCGCAGATCTTACGCCTACCCAGAAAAATCCCGCATTCGAATATGTGGTGAATTCCGCTGACGTGAATGTGGTGGCAAGCTGTGGCGGTGTGGTGGAAAAAGTAGCCTTGAACGATGTATTCGCCGATTATGAGGTGTGGGTGAAAGTATCTGCCAATTCTGCGTGGAAGCTTATCTATGACCACGTTAAGAATGTGTCCGTATCCGAAGGTCAGTCGATCACCGCCGGTACCGTGCTCGGTAAAGTAGGCGAGGGGAATCGCACCGAATTACAGATCAATAAACGCGACGGCTCAAATGAGCTTTCCTATTGTCCGTTCAATTATGCCACGACGGATTTTATCAATGCGCACAAGGCTTTCATGGAGATATGGTGTCTTTTGGATACGGTTCAACCGTAAAAAAATTAATAAACACTACGGAGGATATTGATGACCATTCGTGAAGCTGCGAAAAACGATTATGAAGCTATTATTGATATACGCAACAATCAAAACATTCCCTGGCCGGAACAATTACGAACGGCGGAAGCCTTACGTAATGCCGATGCGCGGCGTAATCCAAAATATATATACAAGAGATTTATTGCCGAAGAAGGCGGTGTACCAGTCGGCGTCGGCGCTTTTGCCGAGCAAGGTACGTATAACGGGAAACCGCAGTTTTCCATCAATATTGCCGTGCGTGAAGCGTTCAGAGGTAAAGGGATCGGTACCGCGCTCTATGATGCCGTATTCAACGAACTGAAGGATAAAACGGGAGCCGTTATTCGTGCAGACGGATTTACACTGTATCCGCGCGGTATGAAGTTCCTTGAAAAGCAGGGTTTTAAAGAAGTGTGGCGAGAGACACCCGTAGAGCTTGACGTGAGCTTCTGCGATCTGAGCGGATTGAACGGATTATTGTCTAAGCTCGCCGGGCAAGGAATTGCCATTCGCTCTCTGGCAGAACTAAACGACGACCCCGACCGCAATAGAAAACTCTTTGAAGCATATACGAAAATGTCCCCGCAGGTACCGAGCGAAGAAGGGTATATATGGGAGACACCCGATTTCGACGAATGGATGGAATACCAGATCAATGATCCGTCTACGCTTTTGGAGTCGTATTTTGTGGCTGTATATGACAATCGGTATATCGGTTTGAAGGAAGTCGGTATGCTGCCCGGCACCAATGCCATTCAGTGCGGACTTATGGCGGTGTTGCCTGAATATCAACATAAAGGTATCGCCAAGGCAATGCAGCTCAAGACGATCGATTATGCGCGTAAGATCGGTTGTCCCGTATTGAAATCATGCACGGCCACCTGTAATACGCCGATGCAGCAGCTGTATGAAAAACTGGGTTATGTAAAGCGCTATGAATGGGCGCAATACATGATGGAATTATAATACAAAAAAACGATTCCCCGTTGTTCGCGACAGTTATTTTTTAGGGACAGGGGTATTTCCTGTTCTTATTCTGATTTTCATCAGAATAGATTCTTTTTTTCTATAGGATTTATTCAACAGCAATTTTATTTCAATACTATCTTTTATCTAAACATGACACATATCTGTCATATATGATTGTATATACTCTCTCAAACAAAGGAGGGTAGTGTTATGAAAATAATAGACGTGAAAAAAACTCTGGCATTGGCATTAATAATGATTATACTGACAGTTACAGTATCCGCAGGGGAATTGCAAGACCTTGCAAAAAAAGGAGATGTGAAAGAAATGGCAGCTTATCTGAAAAAAAATCCGAATCAGATTGACGAACTTGATAAAAATGGCGAAACCGCTTTGATAGCGGCCGTTAAGACCGGCTCTCTTGATATGGTCAAAGCGTTGCTTGAAAAAAAAGCGGATGTCAATAAACCTGATACCGGCGGCAATGCTCCGTTGCATTGGGCGGCTTATACCAAACAGTATGATATCGCTCTTCTGCTTATAAAAAACAAAGCGGACCTAAACAAAAAGACCCCCGGCTCTTTTGCTCCGGCTTGTTTTGCGGTAATGCAAAGCGACCTTAAGATGCTTGAGATTCTTATTACAAACGGCGCTGATATTCATACGACCGGTTTCTTCAACGGTACGCTGTTGCATTTTGCAGCATCTGAAGGCGCCGAGGATATTGTCAAATATCTATTGGATCACGGGTTGGATGTGCATGCCCGGTCGATCAACAAGGAGACACCGCTCGAATGGGCGATGTACCGCGGGCAATACCAGGTCATCGATACCTTGGTCGATCACGGCGCAAAAGTGAAAGATGTGTTTGACATATGGGGTAACAGCGTCATGACCGCGGCATTATTGACAAACAGCATGGTAAGCGTTCAGAATCTCTTGCAACGCGGCGCTGACGTCAATGAAAAGAATGCCGACGGAAGAACTGCACTGCATACCGCGGTGAGCCCTGCAAATGAGCGCATCAATCTTGCGATGGTCAAAACGCTTATAGACGGCGGTGCAGATGTGAATGCCGTTATGAACGACGGCGTGTCCGTTCTTATGTGGGCAGTGAAATATGCCGATAAAGACATCGTTCGATTATTGCTCGATAAGGGAGCTGCGGTCGATCCTGCGGGAAAAGAAAAGACCGTTCATTTCAGCGTTCTGCACAATGCATTGTTTTCCGGCAATGATGCCAAAGCCGATATGATCGTTGATGTTGCAACGCAGGTCAACTTTACCGATGCTTCAGGAAAGACGCCGTTGATGGCAGCTGCCGAAAAGGGCGAACTGAATGCCGTAAAAAAACTTATAAACAAAAAAGCTGATATAAAAGCCGCAGACGCGTTCTACGGTATGACGGTCCTTCATTGCGCTGCCATTCACGGATACGAAGATATCGCGGTCGCATTGCTGTCCGCCGGTGCAGATATCAATGCTCTTGACAGGTCACAACGGTCTGCACTTGACTATGCCGCGCAATACGGTCATAAAAAGCTTTACGACCTGCTTCTTAAAAAAGGCGCAAAAAACGATAGCAAGAGTGTTGTTGCTCAGAATGATCTGCTGACATCGGAGCTTGCTCAGAAGCAGGCTGTGGTATGGTACCTCGGCAACAGCGGCTGGGCTGTGAAAACCCAGAATAACGTGTTGATCTTCGACTATGCCGACTATGCAAGAAGCCCGATAGATGCATCGATCGCAAACGGGCATATCGTGCCGGAAGAGATCAAAGATCTTACGGTGACCGTGTTTGTAAGTTATCTGCCGCCGGAACATTTCGATCCGCAGATATACGACTGGTGCAAGACCGTGAAAAAATGCACGTATGTGTACGGCTTCAATCCGAATAAGATCACAAAATACACCGGGCCGGAGTACATTCAGATGGGCTTGAATAAGACCAAGACCGTCAACGGTATCGAGATCACCACGTTGCTTGCCAATGTGGGCGGTGCGGGATTTCTCGTTACGGTAGACGGCATAACGATCTATCACCCGGGTGACCATGCAGAGAGAACGACAGACCGTTCAGGTCCGTTCAGCAGTGAGGTCGATTTCATTGCGAAACAAAAAAAACATGTTGATATTGCGTTCTTACCGGTGCAGGGCGATTATCTCGGCGACCCGGAAATAATAAAGATGGGAAATTATTACACGATCGAAGCGTTATCGCCGTCCGTCGTCTTCCCGATGCATGCGGGCAGTATGGAAAATATCTGTGAGAAATTCTCAACTGAGGCTGCGATCAAATATCCGACGGTGCAGTTTGCATCTGCTAAGAACAGAGGCGACCATTTTCATTATGCCGATATGAAAAT
>CAZIJP010000195.1:0-4001 GCA_964539615.1 uncultured bacterium | reverse complement strand
TCGCAGAAAAAGTAATAAAGATACTCGAGGTCAAACAATATGAAGTAGCCACTGAGCTCACAAAGGCCGGGATGTTTTGGAAGGCTGAAGACTATCATCAGGATTATTACGAAAAATCAGGAAAACTGCCTTATTGTCATACTCGTCGCAAACTGTTTTAAAAAAAGCCGGCAGAAGATATCTGCCGGCTTTTCCAATTCATTGAAAAAAGATTATTTACCGTTTTTTTTGACTTCTTTTTTTATGTCTTTTTTAGGCGGTTCTTTAAGGAATATAACTACTGAATACTCCTGCTTCAAGCCGGCGATATAATTTGAATAGAATTCTTGCTGTTTCCCGGCAGCAAGCTGTTGTTTTACATACGGCAGGAATTCTTTTTCCTTCTGTTCGCGGAAAGATTGACTTGTCTTAATAGCCGGACCGAATTTCTTTACAAGACTATCTAAGAATGCTGCATTACCCATATACGCCTGACGTGCTTCTTCATCGGTAACTGTTATTTTCTTCATGAGTTCATTCTGGTAATAACCTACAATATAATTTTTGTATTCTTCGGCTTCAAATGTTTTGAAAGCCTTATCATTTTCAAAATTAAATTCTTTTATTTTTAGTTCCAGAACATCGACAAGAAGGATTTGATTGAGAACGCTCGCAACATATTCCGGAGAAGAAAAATATGTATCTATCATCTGAGTATCCGGATATGTCTTCAGCAACAATTCTTTTAAAGTATTAAGGGTATACGCTTTATTAATCTTTTTCACTTCACCGATAACGACATCTTTATTCTTAATGTCAATTTTTTCCGGATAGACAACAATGTCATATTCTTTCTTCAATATCTCTGCATAAACTGGACTTCGAAGATCTTTTTTTACATCTTCATATGCCTTATATCCTGCTTCTATACGGTCGGTTGCATACAAAATATGATAACCGAACTGTGTTTTCAAAGGTTCCTTTGAAATTTCGCCTTTTTTCAATGCAAATGCCGCAGTCTCAAATTCAGGCACCATACGGCCGCGGCCGAAATAACCGATATCGCCGCCTTGTTGAGATGATGCATCCTCTGAATATTTTCTTGCAAGTTCGGCAAAATTACTACCATCCGATTTCAGTTCAGCCATAATTTTTGTTATTAATGTTTTTGCATCGGCTTCATTTCTAATTTGTCCGACCTTTACAAGAATATGTGATACCTGGACTTGTTCTTCAACTTTAAAACGCTCTTTTTCTTTTTCATAATAAGCTTTCATATCAGTTTCAGGAATCTTAATCTTTTTTTCATTGGCAATGTACTCTTGAGCAAAATAAAACACTAATACTTCTTTTTTTTGACTTTCCCATTGTTTCATTACAGGTTCTTCAGAAAATTTGTTTTTCTTGAGATCCTTAAACAACAGCTCACGTTCGATCATAGAATCCAAAATTCTTTTTTGAACTTCATATTCACCGTTTTGGGCAATAAAATCTTTGGAAATGTTTTTCATCTTTTCATTCAGCTCAGAAACATAGATGGTGGTCGTGATCTTTTTTTCACCGGTAGTATCATAGATCTCAGCCGCTTTGTCCTTAGCAAAGAACTTGTATCCTACAAAAGCCAATACGACGACCAGTATTCCGGCAACTATCCATTTCAAATACTGTTTCAAAAACTGCATACTTTCCTACTCCTTTATTTTTTGCTGAGGTTAACGATCACGTTCATCAGCGGACCCATATACTTATCTTCGAGCTTCAACCCTCTTAAGAATTCAAGACGTTGTTTGATGCGTTCCATAAGCAACGCTTTGTAAGACACACGGTCAGCAACTTTAGCAGGGGTGAACAGTTTATCGAATTCCTCACCGAATGTCCCTTTTTTGGGGATATACATACCGGGGAAATCCGCCCATTTTTCCCATTCGATCTGACCTTTGGCAATTTTAGGATAGATCGACAGCGTAAGATCTTTAGTTACTTTCGTCGTTATCTCTTTTGCATTTTTCTCGGGATTAATATAGAAACCGCCGGTATTGAGCACAATTCCTACAGCGCCGGTGGCAGTCATCATACGTTCAACCGCACGGGCTTCCGTGTTCATGTCATATATAACAAACGGATTAGCGCCGGGGATCATTTTCAATTTGCCTATATCTTCAATGGAAACGTTTTCGGCATTCGTCGTTTTTGTACAAAGCGACATATACAATGATGCGAATAGATCAGGGTCTTTTACCATGGTCACCGGCGGTAGCACTTCGTCTTTCATGATGAGTGCAATATAATCCGGCCATGGGAGATTGACATCTTCAACAGCGCCTTCAAGTGCGCGGCGCATACTTTCTACACGGCCGTTACCGTTACGGATATCTTCATGAAGGATAATTTTTTTACCGTTCTCATCCGTGGTGATCGCTACGTTCTCTGCGGTCAATACGGTGCTGATGTAAAAACTACCTGGTGTATAATCGTTTGATTTATTATACAAATTCTCTTCAAGGCCTACAGTACCTTTATTTTTATCCATCGGTTCAAATAATACGACAAGAGCGTCATCGTTGCCGAGTTTTACGCGTTCGCCGTTTTTATAATCAAGCGTATTTTTGTGCGGGTCATTACCGATCGTTGATTTCCCTGAGCCGCTCAAACCGATCGTAATGAATGTCTTCTGCTCTTCTTTGCCATTGTTTTTTACATACAGCGTTTTGCTGCTGCCGTGAATAGCTGCTCCGACACCGTTAAGCACTGCGGAGGTCCACGCAAGTGACAAGGTTGCTTTTTTCAGCTCGCCGAAATACCGCGCACCCAATAGGAATGCCGTATTGCTTTCCACATCAAAGATCATGCTGATACGGTTGGGGCCTTTCCCCGCAGTTGCAGGTTTGCATTGAGCAAACTCCCATTCGGGATTGATATATTCAGGATACAGAATAATATTGAGATCGAGAATCTCATACTGGCGGGATTTTTTATACATTTGTTCGGTGATTTGAGTTTTTTGAATAAAATTAATAACATAATCTAACGCGTGTTTTGCATAATCTTCAGGTATGACCAAACGCGTTTTGATCATGAACTCTTCGCCTTTTCCGATATACACTTCAGTTTTGATGAGTTTCTCCTGCATCATTTCATAAGCGATCTCACGAGTCAACCGTTCGTACTTATCACGAAGCGCTAATTTTTGAATATCTTTTTCAGCTTCCGACGTACGCGGTACAAGTTCGCGCGCCCAAGCAGAACGGCCAGAATCTTCACCGGAAAAGCTGACGATGACCTTATTACGTTCTTTGGTCAATCCGAGCTCATTTTTTGGCATTTCAACATCGGTTACCGTCGTGTTAGGTTGTATCTTTGCAAGATCATAGATCTCGTTGATATCTGCCCAACGGCAATTGTCACAATTTGCTAATGTCTCCGCAACTGTTCTGATCTTGTTCATTTTGGTATACTCGTGCATACCAAATCCGTTTTTTGATGCCATAACCGTTCCTCCTCCGATTATAATTATCCATATTACCGCATGATTATACAGTTAAAATATTGTTTTGCAACACAAAACCGTATTTTTTCTTATATAATTCCGCAGTTAGCAACAATAGTGAACGCTAACCGAAAATTATTAAGGGATTTATAATTGCATTCCCGTATAAAATACAAAAAGACGGCAGAAAACCGTCTTTTCTAATCGTTTACTCCTGAAGTAATCAGGCTTTAGATTTACGGCAGCACTTGCACACTTTCACAGTAGATTCACCTTTTGTTACTTCAAAAAGTAATTTGATACCTGTGCGTGCGCAAATAGGACATGTGCCTCTATTTTTGCCGTTGCTGAGACGAAGCGGTTTACCGCGATGTGCTTTTCCCATAATATCCTCCCGTAATGACCGTTACATTGTTATATTGCCGTCGAGCACAGTCTACAACAGCATGAGCAATTGTCAAGAAAAAAACGTATCGTTTCATCGTGAGCAGTTTTCGATGTGCCGAGATTTTAAGAAAAAAGTATAAAAACAGAT
>CAZIJP010000194.1:0-4011 GCA_964539615.1 uncultured bacterium | reverse complement strand
CCCATGAAACTCAACCCGACACTGCCGTATTTCGACGTCCAGTTTAATTGTTTTTCGGGGTAGATCGCAAATGACGATTTTTCCACTCCGCGCGGGTAGACATTCCACTGCCCGGCATCAATATACCAATCAAAATTGTTGCCCTGATATACATTACCGTTTTTGTCTTTTATAACAAAAGCCGAGCAGGCAAACATATCTGCCGGGATCAAACACCCAACCGTTAAAACAATCACCATGATACCATAAATAAATGCTTTCATAGTTGACAACCTTTCCTTGGACCGTTTAGTAATAACCTTTGCCAAAGAAACTACCGATGACAAACCATATGCTCTGTTATTTTTCATCTTTTCCTCCTCACAGTATCCCGGACAACACACATGCACTACCGTGCCTGTGTGAAATATAGTCCTTTTTAGGACAACCGCAATGATACTTAAGTACCATTTCGTGTAAACTTTGGTAGTATTTGACCATTATTTTGAATGTACCATCAGGATATTTCCGCGTCAAGCTTTTCTATTGACCGCAATACGGATAATGGTATCATAGCGGTATGGTATTTCGAACAACGAAAGGATTGCCATGACCATTGACCTCAATTGTGATATGGGAGAAAGCTACGGCGTTTATACCATTGGTAACGACGATGCGGTTATGCCCTTTATTTCATCGGCAAACATCGCGTGCGGTTATCACGCCGGAGACCCGATAGTGATCGGTAAAACGATCCGACTTGCCTTACATCATGCTGTTGCCATCGGAGCACATCCCGGCTATCCGGACCGTGAGGGATTCGGCCGCCGCTCGTTGCAAATGACCACGGAAGAAATATATGCCATGGTGCTTTACCAGGTCAGCGCATTGAAAAGCATGACAGAAGCTTTAGGCGGAACATTGCATCACGTAAAACCGCACGGCGCATTATACAATGATGCCGCCCAAAATCCGGCCATTGCTTTGGCAATAACCCGAGCCGTGAAGGACATCGATTCCGGACTTCTTTTTTTCGGACTTGCATCATCTGAAATGATAACAGCCGCTCGGCATACGGGGCTTCAACCGGTATCGGAAATTTTTGCCGACCGATCCTATAATGATGACGGTTCTCTTGTTCATCGTTCAAAACCCGGAGCGGTCCTCTCTGATATGAACGCCGTGAGCGACAGGATCGTATCAATGGTTAAAACCGGGAAGGTTATCACAGTAACCGGAAAAACTATTCCGATCGCCGCAGAGACGATCTGTATTCACGGTGACAATCCCCATGCACCGGAATTTGCCAGCACGATCAACGAACGCCTGAAAAAAGAAGGCATAACAATCCAAACGCCTCAACGGTGACACACGGCAATGTTCACGTATATTCCCGCCGGGGACTCGGCATTCATCATAAAAGCAGGCGATGACATTTCGCCCGAAACCAATGCAACGGTCTACGCCTTACTTACCGAGATCGAAAAAAGAAACATGCACGGTATTATCGACTTCATCCCTTCCTATAATGAACTCATGATTTGCTACGACCCGATCATGATCGATCATCGTGTTCTGTTTGAACAGTTGAAACAATGTGCAGACAACGTAAGCGCTGCAACGGCATCTGAAAGAAGGCGCATTCATATTCCTGTCCTCTACGGAGGCGCGTTCGGGCCGGATATGAGCGAGGTCGCTCAGCAACACGACATAACGGAAAAAGATTTGATCGCAAAACATACTGCTCCCGATTATCCGGTGTATATGCTCGGGTTTACACCCGGTTTTTGTTATCTCGGCGGAATGGACGCATCGATCGCTACGCCGAGACGCGCCGCACCCCGCACAAAGATCCCTGCAGGCTCCGTAGGTATCGCCGACAAACAGACCGGCATTTATCCTATCGAAAGCCCGGGCGGATGGAATCTGATCGGCCGTACACCGCTGATACTCTTTGATAAAAATAAGGCAGACCCGTTCCTTATCAATGCGGGCGACATCCTGCGCTTTTACGCTATTTCGGAACACGAGTATCATGACATTTCCACTGCCGTTGCCGCAGGCACATTTTCGGTCAACAAGGAACGAACACCGTGAGCCAAGCTGAACTGATCATACATAAACCCGGCTTGTATACAACGGTTCAAGATAACGGTCGCTATGGATATCAGCGGTTCGGCATGCCGGTAGCAGGCGTGATGGATCCCTATGCATACCACTTGGCAAATCAACTTGTCGGCAACACCAATGGCGAAGCATGTTTGGAAACAACACTTCTAGGACCGGAAATAGAATTCACGGCATCATGCGTTATCGCACTTACCGGCGCCGATATGTCGCCGTGTTTGAACGGAGAACCCGTTCAACGGTACGCCGTTTTGACTATAACAGCCGGTGACCGCCTCACCTGCTCTGCCGCCAAGTACGGTTGCCGCATGTATATCGCCGTTGCAGGCGGTATCGATGTGCCTAAGGTGATGAACAGCCGTTCTACCTATGTGCGTGCATCAACAGGCGGCCTTGACGGGCGCACGTTAAAAACAGGTGACCGGCTCCCTATCGGAAAACAAACCGCACCGCCGATGAAATGTCCGGTACCGCACGATTGTATCCCTCAGTATGCTCGGTCAACTGAGATACGTATCGTGCCCGGCCCCGAAGCTCCTCGTTTTACGTTTGAAGGGATCTGTGCATTTCTCACTTCCGAATATACGGTTACCGCTGAAAGCGACCGCATGGGGTACCGTCTGAACGGCCCCGTTATTACCCATAGAACAAACGCCGATATCATCTCGGCAGGTATTGCTCCGGGTACGATACAGATCCCCGGGAACGGGCAGCCGATAATCCTGCTTGCCGATCGACAGACGACCGGCGGGTACACGAGAATTGCCCAAGTGATAACCGTTGATCTTTCCGTCATTGCTCAGATGAAACCGGGCGATACACTGCGGTTTCGGGAAGTATCGCTAGAAACGGCGCACTGCTTATTGCGCGAAAGAACACAGTCGTTACACCGTGTATACTAGTAGCTGAACCTGTAGAATGCTTATGTGATCGTCGAGCCTGAAACCTTTGGATGAACTGAATATACGGCACTTACAATAAGGAGGCTTTATGCAATTGAAAAATAAGACCGTTCTCATCACCGGCGCCAGTGCAGGTATCGGCAAGTCGTGTGCTCTGGCTTTCGCGCGTGAAGGCGCACGGTGCATCATCACCGCACGCAGAAAAGAAAAACTTGAGACGTTGAAACACGAGATCGAAGCTACGTATAAGACCGACGTGCTGATCGCCGAGTTTGATGTACGTGACCTGCGGTCGTGTACGAAATTCGTGGATTCGCTTCCGGCCGATTGGAAGAACATCGACATCCTCGTCAACAACGCCGGGCTCAGCCGCGGGATTGATAAAATCCATGAAGCGAAATTTGATGATTGGGAAGAGATGATCGATACGAACGTAAAAGGCCTGCTCTATATGAGCCGCCTCATTCTCCCAGGCATGGTAGCGCGAAAGACCGGCCATGTGATCAATATCGGTTCCACGGCAAGTCACGAAGTGTATCCGGGCGGCAACGTGTATTGCGCCACCAAACACGCCGTCGACGCACTCAGCAGAGGCATGCGCATGGACCTGGTAAATACGCCGATACGGGTAACGCAGGTCTCGCCGGGTTTTACGGAGACGGAGTTCAGCATCGTGCGTTTCCACGGCGACGAGGAAAAAGCCAAGAATGTGTATAAAGGCTTCACGCCGTTGACCGGTGACGATATCGCCGAATCAGTGGTCTTTGCCACAACACGCCCCGCACATGTGCAGATCCACGAGATACTGCTCACCTGCACGTCGCAAGCCGCATCGCTTGTGGTGAATAGGGAAGAAAAATAATAGCATGAATGTAGAGACAAGGCATTGCTTTGTTTCTACAAAAAATCTTAATACCCGTCGGTTAAATAATTTCTATTCTTAGAATGTTCTTATGCAAAACTCAGCGGCGAACAACACGGAACCCAAAATTATTGAACTGAA
>CAZIJP010000193.1:0-4023 GCA_964539615.1 uncultured bacterium | reverse complement strand
GCCTCAAGGGCATCAAATGGGCAGGTAAAAGCCATCTCGTTACCTTCAATATATATTGAACCGTTATAACCGCCTGTTTCCGCGATTACCGGCATCGCAAAAAGAATTTTCATGAGAGTGGTCTTACCTGCGCCGTTTTCTCCCACAAGGCCGATTATTTCACCTTTGTTGATGGAAAACGATACGTCGCTCAAGACCGTGTTGCCGGCATATTCTTTACCGACATGCTCGAACACAAGCAGAGGCTTTTCCTGTTGCGTCATATACACCTCGTTTGCTGTTAAAAAAAGAAGCGGCTTTTAAAGGCCGCTTCTTCAGTCGGTTTAGTTTTTGATTTTCAGATATTTTTCAGGCACAACGACTTTGGTCATCTCAAGATAACCCTGACCGAATACATAGGTATCCTGATACAGAAGCACATGGTTCATTTTCTTTTCGCCAGTAGCGACATCTTCATAGTAGCTGCCGTTCCATGATGCGCCCGGTGTAAATTTCATGTAGCAGTCCATAAGACCTTTGAAATCTTCTTTTGTTGTCTGTTTGTCAATGATGCGTTTTGCAAACTCACCGAGAGCAGCCGTAGTAGCGTAACCGTATGAATAAGACCAAGTGCCCATACGTTTGCCGCCACCGCGTTTTACGACTTCGTCTTCAACTTTTTTCAGGATCGCAGGCCAGTCGCCTTTTTCTTTAGAAAGATCTATACCGAGAGCGCCCGGATAACCCATGAGCGGTGACGGAAGATCAGCTTCAACAAAATAGCCGCCGAGTTCTACGATACGTTTCAGAAGCGGTTCTGTATGTGCGTCATTGGTACAGAAGAAAGCGGTGTCTTGACCGTATTTCTTCAACCAAGCCGGTACTTTTTCAAGAATAAATTGCTGAGCGCCGGCCTGACCAACATCGCTGGTAGGATCCGGTGCTGTCTCAAATGCAAATCGTAAGCCGAGGTCTTTACAAGCAGCTTCCATGATAGCGCGTCTGCGTGAAAGAAGCTCATAGCTCATATGACGCGGGAAAGAGATATGAACAAATGTCTTTGCGCCCATACGTTTTGCGGCTTCGATGATAAGGTAACCGCGAACAACGTTGTCGGCATTAATAACGAGATCCGATGCAGGTTCGATTACGCCCGGATCTTCATGCGGTTCGCCTGCAAACAACAGGATGTCGGGGCGTTTTTCGCGAACACGACGGAATGCTTCCGTTGTGCCAGGGATAGCCTGGTTTACAATGATTGCTTTCATCTTCGGATCATCAGCAAGGCCGACGATCTGAGCGATTACGGTCTCCTGTTCGGACATGAAATTGTCCGGATAGGTGATATGTTTGATGATACCGTTTGTCTTCACATCGCCGTAATCCTGAATAAGACGTTCAGCTCCGCGAAGATCGTCCTCAGACTGAGAAACTGTGCCTGTCACAACACCGATATGATACGGTGCTCCGCCAATTTTACCGCACGATGCAATACCAAGAGCGACCAAAAGTCCCAGTACAACAGTCAACACCCTCTTCATTACATTCCCTCCTTCTTAGGTAAAACGATAGATTGTTTACCAAACTGAAACAATATATCATGCATAATGCATGATGTCAACTGGTGAAATATCAAGTATAACGAAAATCCGTTGCTTGTTTTCAAAATAAATGTAATAACGCAGAGCAATTATCTTAATTAAAAAAGGCAGGTGTTACCCTGCCTTCGATAAATAAAAAGCTAGTTTATTAGAATTTATAACGAAGAAGCATCGACATTTCACGTCCGTTATCAGGATCAGCGCCGTATATATCTCCCGCCAAAAACATCGCATATACTGCCTTGAATTCAAGATCTTTCATGATATCTGTCTTTATACCCAAATCTATCTCTGTTCCGATTGAGCGCTCCACATTCGAAAACATGTCTGATGTGTCAGTTGCACGCAAAATACCGATATTTGCAAATATAAAATCATAACTCAGATTCGCCGACACGACCATCAATCCCAGGAAAGAACCATATCCACCGTTCACAGCCTGACGGTCACATACATCACCGCGTCCGTAATATTCAAGGCCATATGCGGTCTGCCACTGATCTCCGCCTATGCTATACGGCAAGCTGTTAATTCCGTCTACAAGTGCAAAGCCTCCCCCCCAACCGGTGATCTGATAAGCTTCGCCCGGTACCGCCGGTATTTCCATCTTAAATGGCGTATAACCGAAATTTAATTTCGCGGAGAATTTGTCATTAGAATATGAGCCGTATGCATAACCGAAAAAGCCGTCATGATCAAATCTCATCGCTTCATCTTCACCGACAATTACTCTGAAAGAACCGTTTCTCATCACAAAATGACCGCCGAAACTAACAGCATCATTCAGCTGATAATCAGCGCCGATACCATAGAAAGCCATGTTGTATTTATACATGACCGATTCTCCCGGAGGAAGATTGGAAAGGTAATCGTAATAGAATGCAGCTTTAACGGTAAACGCATCCGTAAATCTATAACTCATGTCAGTAAGGAAAAATGTATCCGCACACGTTACTATTCCGTCCGGGTCCGGTCCCGGATCTATACCGATATCAACGTCATCATCGCGCAAAGAAAGATAGCCGATGTTTGCCGTAAATGTATCCATCGATTGGCTCACAATTATTCCGACCGCTTCATCGCTGAATATCGAATACTGAAAGATATCATCATACCCTTGCAGGCCTACTTTGAAAGTTGTATTGTCGCCTAAAAATTCCGGGCGAAACTGCAGATACGCATACAATGTACGTAAATTTATTTCTCTCTCGTTATAATTCTTATTACCCCATTGCTCGTCGCCTACCTGCAATTCAAAATGCGCGGAAAGCCTGTCATTCAAAGAACCGGTCACACCGAATCGATAGCGTTGATACATGCGGTTAAAGATATCACCGCTTTTGTCGCCGGACGGCAGTAGTGAAATAGCATAGTTTTCAGGATTAGTCTGATCGGTATACATGAAACGTATCTCGCCGTTGAATGTCCATGTCGTATCACCGATCTTCAGGCCATCGTTATTCTGTGCAAACAACGGAGCGCAAAAAGACACAATCAATAAAACCAGTAACAATATTTTTGTCATAACAACCTCCTCGTTTTATGAACAAGAATAGTATTACACGATAGAGTAAATTTATCAAGCTTTATTATGCATATTATTATAAAAAAAGGCAGGTATTACCCTGCCTAGATAAGAACTGAATCACCAAGTGATATTAGAATTTGTAACGAAGAAGCATCGACATTTCGTGCGCATCGTCAACGGTTCTTTCATCGACGAATGCATAGAAATCTCCTGCAAAGAACATTGCATAGACGGCACGGAATTCCAAGCTTTTCATAATCTCTGTTTTCACGCCGAGATCAATTTCGGTCCCCATGTTTTTGTCTAACTCGATCTCGCCTTCATTCAGATCGTCATTGAAGGTGGCTCTCATAATACCGAAATTAGCAAACATGAAATCATATTCAAGATTTGCGGAAATGACCATCATGCCGTATAATCCGCCGTATCCGGAGTTAACTGCCTGACGGTCGCACACATCGCCACGGCCGAAATATTCAAGTCCGTATCCGTTCTGCCATTGAGCGCCGTTTACCATTAACAACATTTCGCTGTAGGCAAAGCCGTAATCCACCAACGGGAAAGCGCCGCTCCAGCTTGTAATATCAACACTGTCTCCTTTAAATTCAACATCATACGGTGTATACCCGAAGTTTAAGCGGGCTTTGAATTTGTCGGCAGTATATACTGCATCGGCATATGCAAACCATCCGTTGACATTAACCGTAAAATCTTCAACATTATTTTCATACTCAGTGACTTTACCGCTGCGCATAACGAAATGGGTCCCGAAGCTGAGAGAATCATTCATGACATAATCTGCGCCGGCGCCAAAATATGCCATATGATAATTATACGAATCTTCATCACCCGGCATAAAATCACGAATATAATCATAATAGAATGCGCCTTTAAGATTTAACGAATCTGAAGCAA
>CAZIJP010000192.1:0-4026 GCA_964539615.1 uncultured bacterium | reverse complement strand
ATAAAAATCCGTATGCGAATGGCAAACCTTTTAATTCATTAATTAATACTGAAGATTTTTATAAGGACTATGAAAGTTATCCGACGTATGTACCATAGCAAATTGAAGCGGCTTATTTCTTCGTAATGAATGTACTAATAATGCACCTGAAAAGACACTAGAAAAATGGCTTTGATAACACTGCATGTAGCATCAGATCGTTAAATGAGCACCACTCTATTTCATAGCATAATCACCGAATACGTTACGATCTTAATCGAATTTATCGCAAGCCTTACGGAATCTTTATAATAACCTTGATATCCTTACAGACCAAAATATACTCGTTTCTAAGTAGCATCTCATGCGTAATCACAATAAATAGTATCAAAAATAACTCTATGAACACTAACAGTGCCGAAAATATTATTTAATACTGCTACCGAGAGAACGATATGGCTTGCCTCAACAGCTTCCGTAACAAAATTTATCGAGTAAAGCGAACTTTTTAACAGTAAGATACGGGCTATGCTTAACCGGTCTTATAAAAAAACGCGCGGCACTCCCATAATAAAGACATAATAGCCTATGTCTTTACGGAGACATACAAGTTTTTGGTAGTAAAAAACCAAAAAACACGAGCATCCATACCTCTCATTTAATACATATTAAAAAATATCGCATCACCCCTTGACAAATCACTTTACGGCACTATACTAATCACAGAGAGCTTTGTGTTGCAAAGTTGTGCGCGAAGCAAAGTAAGGAGATCACCATGGCAACCATGAGGAATAAATACCGCTGCTCACAATCATCCCGGCTTAAACCGGATGCCGGGTTGAGTATAATCGTTGGCATAACAATGTTCATTGTCTGTTTTAACGCAGTTTTTGTAGTTATTCAGGTTATCAAATAAAAAAGGAGGTTTTTATGACCACTATTGACATGAAGGAAATCAAGGCGAAAACGTATCGGGCAATCAACCATACGGACGGTTTTACGGAAATTCAATATGGCGTTTTGTTTTTGGGAGTGGCGTTGCTCTATCTTGATATGATTGCAACAATACGGCTAACACCATTTAATCCAGCTCTTATTCTGCTACTGCTTCCGGCAATACTTCTTGTCTTAAAAGGGAAAATATCCTATAAACGAAGCGGATATGCCGAGTTGGCTACCGATAAAAAAGACAAAACCGCTATCATGACAATAATTACGCTATTATTTATGCCGTTATTGTTATTGTTCAGGAAAAAAACACCCGCCTCTAATAAGAACAATGAACCAGTATCTGCACCGTCGAATGACAATTCATTGGCGCTGCCTACATTCCTCTGTGTTCTAGTAGCCGCATTCTTGCCGATCATTCTTGGTTTACTAGCAAGAATTATCATAAAACTTTCCCCTCTTTCACCCTGGAGTGAAATACTGTTTCGTATTTCACCGTTAATTATAGGCTTGCCGTTATGCATCAACTTCCTGCTCATCTCAAAAACGGCAAAAATTCACGCCTACAATGTTGCCGGGATCTTCACACTACTTATAAGCATTGGATGTGCTCTATCAAATTACGCTGAAAATTATTCTGCAACATTCGCATTCTTTCTTTTTGTTGGATCAATGATGTTAATTACGGGTGTGGTAATGCTGATTCGATTTGTTATACACAATCCGGCAGTACAACAATAACGATACAGGCTGGAGTAAGAATGAATTCTCTGGTTACGATGGTAACGCATAAAAATAGCAAAGCTGTGATCCGATCCGTTGAAAAGAATCGTGCTCTGCTTGGCACCCTGATGGATCATTCACCTGGGCAATTGTTACAATCGATAACCGCGATAAAATAAGGAGGTTTTGTTATGACAACTATTGATATGAAGGAACTCAAGGCGAAAACGTATCGTGACGCATACCATCGCGATGGTTTGACTGAAATTGGCTATGGTATTATCTTGATGTGGTTTTCATCATTATACTCAACAGAAGGTATCAATATTGGTGCAAGTATGTGGGTTGTATATCTCCCACTCATTATTTTGTTTGGGCGAAAACTGGTCACACAACCCCGCCTAGGATACGTTACAATAAAACCAGAAATGCCGATCTGGCTAATACTTGCAACCGTACTTCCCCTGATCGTGCCTGCAATTTCACACATTATTTTTACCCGTATCATACACAACAATGAGGTGATCACGGTCTTATACCGTTTCACACCGCTTTCAGTTGCCGTGGCATTGTTTATTGCTTACTTTTATGCCTCCATTCGTGCAAAAATGCCTATATATAGAATACCGGCGATCATACCGTTACTGGGCGCTATAGTTCTTACCTTCACGAATCTTGCCGAAACAAAAGATGCCACCATTATTTTCAGTATTGTTTTCGGCCTTATTTTCCTGATCACCGGATTTATCGTTATGATGCTTTTTATTAAAAATAATCCAAAGATCAAGGAACAATAAGTATGGAACAAGAAAACATCATAAATGATACAGGGGGGTTGTCCGAAATAACATCCGTTGATAAACTGATACATGAACCGGCCAGATTGATGATCATAGGTATATTGTCTACCGTTGAAAGCGCTGATTTCGTGTTTCTTAAACGGCAGACCGGTATGAGCGACGGCAACCTCTCGTCTCATCTGAAAAAGCTTGAAGAGGGAGGATATATCAGCATGGAAAAAATGTTCGTTGATAAAATACCGCGCACTGTTTTGAAAATAACACCTGTAGGTTTTGAGCGATTAAATGAATATTTGAAGACCATGCGTTCGGTAATGGATTCTATCGGCAAATCATAATCAATGAGTATCGGGCAGTTGACAACCGTCCGATACTTCTTCTTCCCTTTTAATTGTATGTATATAATAATCCCAAGTATTTAAGTCTTGACACAGACAATGATTGATCAGAAAATAATCAATAAGCATAAGAGTAAAAATAGATGTTAAGGAGAACGATGACCCTCTCGAAAAATAATTTTCAAAAAGCAGCCCTGTTCATTCAAACGCACGCCCGTGATGTGGATAAAGCATTGTTCAACTTTTATTTTGATCACGGCACCTCAGACGATGTCTTGAATGCCCTAAAAGCGTATCAGAATTCCGACGGCGGATTCGGGCACGGTCTTGAAGCCGATTTTCGCACGCCGACATCGTCAAACCTTGCCACGACCATCGCTCTGCAGTATGTGCAATCCGTTAAAATAAATGGAAACAACAACCTGTTGAACAGAGCATTGTCATTCTTCGCGCATAGTTTTTCTGCAGCTCACAATCACTGGCGCCCCGTCCCCGACGACGTGAACGATCATCCGCATGCGCCGTGGTGGCATCTGGACGGGCAAACCAAGCAATGTGTGGTTGAACAGAGCTGGGAAAATCCTACTGTAGAAATCCTCGGTTATCTTTCTCATTATCCGAATACTTTCCCGCATGACCTTATAAACGAACTGATCAAAATAACGCTTACGAACCTCGAATCATTGTCCGAGCCGCCCGAACATGTGCTGTATTGCTATCAACGTTTTTACCGCAACACAACAGACACAATTCGGAAAAGAATTCATGAGCGGTTAGGTGAACTTATCCGCGCCGTCGTAAATACCAATGCCGACGATTGGGCAACACAATACGTCCCCAAACCGCTGGATTTTGTAAATACTCCGGATTCACCGTTTTTTTCCTTATTCCCTGATCTGATCGACAAGAATCTCGATTTCATGATACACGAGCTTGACAAAGGCGTCGCGTGGTACCCCGTCTGGTCGTGGGGACAATATGAGGTTGAATGGGAAATCGCCCGTTTGGAATGGGCAGGTAAAAAAACGGTGGATAACTTGATTTGTTTAAAAAACTTTTCAAGAATCGAATACTAATTATTTATAGTTGTGCCCGCCCATACTCCTTCCGCATCTCGATATATTACGGACACAATATATTGGGTCCTTACGAGTCCCCGCCCCCCTGTGATAAATCAAAACACAAAGCGGCATTAGAAAATCAATATAAAAAATGTAGGGGCGGATTCTATATCCGCC
>CAZIJP010000191.1:0-4078 GCA_964539615.1 uncultured bacterium | reverse complement strand
GACATTTCGTGAGCATTCTCAAGTTCGACATCATCATCGCCGAATTTAAAAAATTCGCCTGCAAAAAACATTGCATAGACAGCATTGAATTCGAGACCTTTCATGATCTCTGTCTTTACACCAAGATCCAGCTCGCTACCTATTGATGTGTCAACTGAGCCGTACCAGTAATAATCGTCTGAATAGGTATGGCTCATGATACCATAGTTAGCATACGCAAAATCATATGCCAAGTTAAATGATATAACCATCAACCCCGGGTAATCACCGTAGCTGGTTGCCATAGCCTGACGGTCGCACACTTCGCCGCGTCCGAAATACTCAAGACCGTAAGCGCTTACCCATTGATTACCGCGTGCCCAATAGATACCACCAGTGGAATCCATAAGTTGGAAAGCGCCGCCCCAGGCAGTAACCTTTTGGGTTTCTCCGACATCCGTCGGATAATTGTCCTCAAAAGGTGTATATCCGAAATTAATCTTTGCGGAGAATTTATCCTTTGAATACGATGCATATGCATAGGTAAATGAACCCGTCATTTCATATTCCGTTTCATCAAGAGCCGAATTGGTATAAACAGCTCCGCCGCTTCGCATAACAAAATGACCGCCGACACTGATGTTATCATTGAATGTATAGTCCGCCCCAAAACCATAGAATGCCATTGTATACACTAATTTAGATCCGCCAGAGCCTCCCATTTCACCTATTTTCCAATAATCATAATAGAAGGCGCTCTTTACGGTAAGATTATCCATAAGTTTATAATTCATGTCCGTTATTAATAATGTGTCTGAGCCTGATAATAATCCCTCAGCAGATGAATATATACCTTGATCGACATCATCGTCACGTAAGGTCAAATATCCGATATTGCCGGCGAATTTTTCGCCGTTATGATTAACAATAATACCCACTGCCTCATCGCTGAATACCGAAGTTTGGAAGATATCGTCATATCCCTGCAAACCCACTGTAATAGATGTATCAGCTAAAAAATCAGGCGAATATCTGAGATATGCATACAAGGTTCTCAGATTTACTTCGCGTTCATTATAGTTTTTATTACCCCATTGTTCATCGCCAACCTGTAATTGATAATGAGCCGTTAAATTTTCATTTAACTCTGCCGTGATCCCAAGCCGATAGCGTTGATACATCCGATTAAACGTATCAGTTTCATTTGTAAACAAGGGTGAATTCCAGTTTTGATCATAAGCCGTCTGATCGGTATACATGAACCGAATTTCACCGTTGAATTTCCATGTCGTATCACCGATCTTCAATCCTTCGTCAGCGGCAAAGACTGAGTATACGGTAATCGCCATTAAAACCACAACCAACAAACTCTTTTTCATAACAACCTCCTCGTTTTTTTGAATACAGATAACTATTACACGGTTGTAAAAAAATTGCGAGCTATAAAGTAGGCAGGTGTTACCCTGCCTTTGAATTCACATTACCAGCTTTTATATTAGAACGTGTAACGGAGAAGCATAGACATTTCGTGAGCATCGTCCATTTCTGTTGTATCATGGAGCGCTTCATAAAAATCACCGGTAAAGAACATCGCATACACAGCTTTGAATTCCAAATTCTTCATAATTTCCGTCTTTACACCGATATCAATTTCAGTACCGTATGATTTGCCTACATCTTCTTCAGGAATAAGATCTTCGTCAAATGTTGCCCGAAGAATACCTATATTTGCATACATGAAATCATAAGAGAGATTTGCAGAGATTGCCATAAGACCGTATAATCCGCCGTAACCGCTGTTGACTGCCTGACGGTCACATACTTCGCCGCGGCCGAAATATTCCAAACCATAGGCGGTCTGCCATTGATCTCCGTTTCCGTATCCAAGCAACATAAACATAGGATTGTCTACTAATAAAGCAAAAGCTCCGGTCCATGAAGTTATATCGCCGGTAAGCATTCCGCTTGAGGTTTCTATATCAAAAGGTGTATAACCGAAATTTACTTTCGCTGAAAATTTATCAACTGTATACGTAGCATATGAATAAGCGAAATAACCTTTTTGGTCTACATTTAGAACTGCTACCCCGTTATCAGTCGCTTCATTTGATCCGCTTCGCATTACAAAATGGCCGCCGACGGTAATTGTATCATTGAGCAAATAATCTGCTCCAACACCGTAAAAAGCGACAGTCGATTTTAACTGAGCAAGACCGATATTAAGTTTGTCAAGATAGTCATAATAGAAAGCGCCTTTCACCGATAACGTATCTGAGAATTTGTAATTCATATCGGCAATATATAACGTTTCTGCGCTTGATAATAGACCATGCTCCATATCAGGAAATTCTATGCCCATATCTACATCGTCATCACGTAAGGTAAGAAATCCGACATTGGCATTAAACGTTCCCATTATATGGTTCACGAGAATACCGATAGCTTCATCGCTGAAAACAGAACCCTGAAAGATATCGTCGTAGCCCTGTAAACCCACTTTGAACGTGGTATTGTCGCCTAAAAATTCCGGACGGAATTGAAGGTATGCATACAAGGTACGAAGATTCACTTCGCGTTCGTTATAACTCTTATTACCCCATTGTTCATCGCCGACCTGAAATTCAAAGTGAGCCGATAAACGATCGCTCATTTCACCGGTCACGCCGAAACGATACCGTTGATACATACGATTTATGGTATCAGCAACGATTGGATCGTCAGCTTTTGTATCGGAAAAAAACTGATAGTAACCCGGATCTGTCTGATCGGTATACATGAAACGAATTTCACCATTGAATTTCCATGTGGTGTCGCCGATCTTCAATCCTCCGTTATCCTGAGCAAAAAGCGGAACAAAGATAAGTCCCATGAGAAAAACGACCAACAAACCTTTCTTCATAACAACCTCCTCGTTTTATGAGTTCGTCATTATTACACATTATCAGTATTTTTCAAGTAAATTATTTTCTAATTAAAAAAGGCAGGTGTTACCCCTGCCTTTAAAAAAGAATCGAACGATATTACCGATATTAGAATGTGTACCGGAGAAGCATGGACATTTCGTGACCGTTGTCAAGCGTCACATCATCATATTCATAAAAATCGCCGGTAAAGAACATTGCATAGACGGCTTTGAATTCCAAGCCCTTCATAATTTCCGTTTTAATACCAAGGTCAAGTTCTGTGCCGTAATTCTTGTTAAGCCCTATAAAGGTATCTTCGTCAGCTGTAGCACGTAAAATACCGAAATTTGCATAGAGGAAATCATAAGACAAGTTTGCAGAGATGACCATCAAACCCAAGATACCGCCATAACCGCTGTCCATGGCCAGGCGATCACATACTTCGCCGCGTCCGTAATATTCAAGACCGTAAGCCGTCTGCCATTGATCACCTTCAGCAAAGCCGTATATAATACCCATCGGATCATTGCTCAGTAAAGCAAAAGCACCACCCCACCTTGTAATATCAAATGAGTCTGAAGAGGTTTCAATATTCATAGGTGTATAACCGAAGTTGATCTTTGCAGAAAATTTATCTTGAGTATATGAAGCATATGAATATGCAAAATAACCGCTTTGGTCGCCTTTGAAAGCTTCTTCGCCATCAGCAATAACTTTTGTTGTCCCGCTTCTTAATACAAAATGACCGCCAATGCTAATTGAATCATTCCATAAATAATCTGCGCCGATACCGTAAAATGCCATTGCAGATTGATACATAACTGCTTCACTTGGCGGAAGATTGGTGAGATAATCGTAATAAAATGCACCTTTTACGGTCAATGCATCGGTAAACGCATAGCTCATATCTGCCAAATATAATGTACTTGCGGATGTAAATAAACCTTCAGCATCTGGAGAAAATACGATGCCGGGATCGACATCATCATCACGAAGCGTAAGAAACCCGAAGTTTGCCTTAAATTTGTCCATATCCTGATTCACGATGATTCCGATTGCTTCATCGCTGAAAACAGATGTCTGGAAAATGTCATCATAGCCCTGCAGACCGACACGGAATGTGGTATTGTCACCCAAAAATTCCGGACGGAATTGAAGGTATGCATATAAGGTGCGAAGATTTACTTCACGCTCGT
>CAZIJP010000190.1:0-4154 GCA_964539615.1 uncultured bacterium | reverse complement strand
TCATTCAGGTCGATCTGAAGACCGGACGGATCGTAAAAAAAGAAGCATTTTCAAAGCCCAACGATCTGCAGTCTAATGATGCGCTGACAATAACAGCGTTAAAAGCAGATTATAGCGAGAAGAAAATTTGGCTTTGTAATCTTGAATATCCGTATCAGGTTCAAAAAAAGAATAAAGATATTTCGACAATTATGACTATAACAAAAAAATTATCAGGTTCTTATGATCCCCTGAAGATGAAACCGCAACAGGGAATGGTCGGCGATTTTATGTTTAGTTCTTTATTGACCGATCGGAACTATTTTTATGCGCCGTTTGGTTTTAGCGAAAATAATAAAGAACGTGATTATTCAGTTTTTGTTTTTGACAAAATAGAAGGTAAATTTGTGTACGAACTTACGACAAAAAAAGTAAAAACAGTATATAACGGCAGTATGTATCTTATTGGCGCAGACCAGAAACATTTGGTTTTCATGTTGAATGAAAGCGGTAACGCAATAAAAGAATTATTCCCGAATAAGCCGAATGTCAAAGCTGCGATACTTGTGTTCGATAATCCGGTGTATTGATCTCGGTTAGTATATTAGTTCATAATCCCCTTGATCGTTAAGAACGGCAGGGGGATTTTTTTGTACAAGTTTTTATATACTATGTATAATGGAAAAACTATCAAAGGAGCAGTTATGGTGCATTCTGAACTTATCGGTATCATAGGACAGATCCCGGAATGGAAGGGAGCATTTATATCATCGGAAAAGATCGGCGGACTGACCAATGCCAATTACCGTGTAGAAGTAAACGGCGAACGTTTTGTTATCCGCGTCAGCCGCGGGAACTCACATGACCTGGGGATCGACAGACGAATGGAATTTGAGGTATTGACCGTCGCGTCGAAGGCAGGGATCGCTCCTGAAGTTGTGCGCTTCATACTTCCGGAAGGCCATGCCGTCACACGATGTATCAATGGCCGACACTGGACCGGAGAAGAATATTTTCAACTGGATAACCTCGCGCGTTTGATCGCTGTGATACAGAAGATCCATGCGTTACCTGCAGTAACGGCAACATTCTCACCGTTTGAGCGCGTTGAGTTATTTATAGAAAATGCCATGCGGTTAGATGCGGAATTCCCAACATATTTTCAGGAACTTATTGATCAAAAGGAAAAGGTCCGTTCGATGCAAAAAGAAGACCGAAGCGAATGGCATACGTTTTGCCACAACGATCTGTATTATGTTAATATCATGGATGACGGTAATGTGCGTATTCTCGATTGGGAGTTTGCGGGAATGGGGGATCGTTATTATGATCTTGCGATTTTGGTTTATGCCTACGAATCGTATGGTGAGTTGACCCGAGAATTGCAAGAGTTTATACTTAAACAGTATTTCGGTGAAGTGACTTCGTTTCATTGGCAACGTTTTGACGGAATGCGGTTCATGCTGTATTTTTTCAATGCGATGTGGGCATTGGTGCAGGACGGTAATGTCCGTGCCGGAAAGATGCCGCCGGCCGAAGGGTTTAACTATCGCGAGTATGCTGATACGGTGTTCAATGAGTTACGGCTAATGATTTGCTGCTGAATATCCCCCGGTGCATTTTGTGATGATTCTTTGCACCTTGAAATAAAAATATTTATTGCTAAACTTTACAGAACACAGGGGGAATAATTATGCCGCGTTTGTTATGTATATTTACCGCAATGTTTGTGATCATAGTTTTTGCGCATGCTCAACAGGAAACACGAGATAAACAAGATCGTCAAATCAAGATCATACGTGAAAAACTTCAAAAGATTGAGGATTTTTATATTTCAAAACTCAATTTTAGGGAACGCAGAGAAGCGATCCAAATTATGGACGAGGTTATTGACACTATTGAAAAACCTTCTTTTCAATATTTACCTTTGGGTTCAAATGCACCAGATATGTCTGCTGAATATTTTACACGTTTAATCGCAAATGCAAAAAAAGAACAGTTCGGCGAAAATAAAATGCTGGTACTTTTATCCGGCTCGTTAGGCAGGTTGGTGACCGTTGATCAGCTTGTTGAAATGTGCGGATTATTTGCTTGGGGGGAACAAAAACTAGGTTTGATAAAAATGTTTTATCCTGTTGTAAAAGACAAAGAAAAAAATTACAAATTAGTAAATGTTCTTACGTTTGAAAGTGAACGAAAAGAACTGCAGGATTTCATTGAAGGCAAATGATTTGCAATTTATTTTGCACCGTAGTATTCAATCAGCAATCGGATATACTTTTTTGATCGTTATACTCCCTTCTTGTTATTTGTGAGTATTTTGATATAATAACCGAGATATTTTCAGAAAGGAGAATATATGAAAATGGCATTACGTTGTTTTTTGGCTATCCTTATTTCAACGGTGATCTTCTCCTGTACACCTGTACAAAAAAAGAGTGAGAATTATACGCTCGTTGTGCTTCACACCAACGACCATCACGGACATCCGATGGCATTTGATAAATATCCTGTTAAGCAGATCGGAGGTATGCCTGCACGAGCAACATTGATTGCGAAGATACGGGCGCAGTATCCGAATGTTCTTTTGTTGGATGCCGGCGATATGAATACCGGTCGTCCGGAATCGATGTTTTTCAATGCCGAACCGGATATCATCGGTATGAATTATATGAAATACGATGCCATGGTCCTCGGTAATCATGAGTTTGATGCGGGACTTGATGTGTTGAATAAACAAATGAAAATTGCTCAGTATCCTTTCATTTCGGCAAATATCCGTAAAAAAGACGGAACAAATCTTGTTCAACCGTATATACTGAAAAAATTTAATGGGTTTACTGTCGCGATCATTGGTTTAACAACAAATTCGGTTCGTTCCGTAGGGAATCCCGAAGTGCTGAAAGTGATCGATGTTCGGGATGAGATAACAACAGCAAAAAACCTTGTGCCCGAACTTCGTAAGAAAGCGGATATTGTAATCGCACTCACGCATATGGGCACCTATATGGATGATGAGAAAAATGAATACGGCTCACGCAAGCTTGCATCGCAAGTACCCGGCATCGACCTGATCGTTGACGGACATAGCCATACGTATATGGAAAAACCTTTAAAGGTTGGTACAACTACAATAGTTCAAGACGGCGACTGGGGTATCAATCTCGGTATGGTGACCATCATCGTTGACAAGGGCGTGATCGTGTCAGTGAACGGAAAACTTTTACCGATAAACGATAAGATCATCGAAAAGACGGCAGACGGAAAAAAAGTTGAAAAATTGGTCGGCGAACCGTTAACGGAAGACGCCAAACTTTTAGCGCTTCTGAAACCGTATAATGATAAAGTGAATACAGTGCTCGGTGAAAAGATCGGCACAGCGCCTGTTGCAATGATGCAGGACAAAGTGCGGGAAGAAGAAACGGCGATCGGTGATTTTATCAGTGATTCGATGTTGTGGTATGTCAATTCTATGTCGGCCGATAACCCTGTCGATTTTGCGATCCAGAACGGCGGCGGTATCCGTGCAACCATGCCGGATGGTGATATCACCAAGCGGATCATTTATGAGATCGTGCCGTTTGACAATTCCGTAGTCGTCTGCGAATTAACGGGCGAACAAGTGTTGAAAATGTTCGATTACATTGCATCGATAACACCGGGGGGCGGGGCTTTTCCGCAGGTATCTTCGGGTGTTTCATTTACGATAAATTACAATACGGGAAAATGTGAAAATATCCTTGTCGGCGGTAAACCTGTCGATCCTGCGAAAAAATACCGCATTGCTACCAACTCATATATGGCCGACGGCGGAGACAATTATGCCGTATTTAAAAAATCAGGATCAAAATATGACACGTCGAAATTCCAGCGTGATGTGTTGATCGAGTATATTCGTGTCCAATTAAAAGGCGAAATTACTGCGCCTAAAACGGGAAGGATCATTATCATTCCAAAGAAAACATCTGTAAAGTACCATTTCCCGTTTGCTGCATAAAAAATGTTAAGCACGGTTAACTTATTTAAGAGAGTACACAAATAAGGAATGTATTATTTGCAGATATAGATCTCCTGCGGAAAACGTATAAGAACGGAGGAAAATCATTTGTTGCTGGAATTGAAGAATGTCGACAAGTTTTACGGCGATTTTCACGCTGTGAAAAACGTCAGTCTGA
>CAZIJP010000189.1:0-4168 GCA_964539615.1 uncultured bacterium | reverse complement strand
CTATAGCTTCTGCACGGGAAATTGCCCAAATATATCAGGGTAAGGATAGCTTTCCTGTTGATACACGCAGAGATATTTTTTCGCAAATATTGAAAAGCGCTATTGCAAACAATTCAACATTTCTTGGCATATGGAGTGTCTGGGAACCAAATATGCTTGATGGATTGGATGAAAAATTTATTAGTGTATCAGGAAGCACGGATATCGGACGTTTTGCGCCCGGTTTTTATAGAGAAAATGATGTAATACTTATCGAAGAATCCATTGAGTCTGAAATGACGCTTGAAGATTACTATATATTACCGAAAAAAAACATGGCAGAAACGATAATGGATCCATATATGTATTCATACACTGATAAAAAAGAAGACGAGATAATGATGACATCTGTGGTTGTACCGATAATAGAGAATGGTAATTTAACTGCAACAGTTGGTATAGATTTCGGCTTGCAGGTATTTGATACGTTAACAGATTCGTTGAAGCCGTTTGAAACCGGATATGTTTTTATCGTGTCGAATAACGGAACTTTTGTTACTCACCCGAAAAAAGATATTATCGGGAAAAATATCGCCGAAGTTGATCCTGATTATAATGCAAAATATAAAGTAGCGGAAAATATCAAAACGGGAACGCCGTTTTATTTTTATAAAAAATCTACCGCGACAGGAAAAATCGCATTGACATATTTTGTGCCGTTCACTGTAGGGAAAACGACAACATCTTGGGCGGTTGCTGTATCTGTACCGCTCGATACTGTTATGGCTGATACCAGGCAGGCATATAAATTTTTTATTCTCATCGGTCTCGTATCTTTGATAGTAATAAGCCTTACTACATGGATCGTTGTCAAAACGGGAATGTCTCCTATTAAAGTTCTTGTGCTTCGCGTGCAGGACCTGGCTGAAGGCGAGGCCGATCTCACGAGGACCATAAAGGTTGACAGAAATGACGAGTTGGGCGAGCTTGCCGAATGGGTCAATAAGTTTGTTAATCGAATACACGCACTAATCATAGATGTAAAAGGAAGCGCATTGAATGTAAGCGCTGCAGCAGAACAAATTTCATCTTCGTCGGAAGAATTGGCTTCCACGGCGCTCGAGCAGAGCGAACAGGCACAGACCATCGCTACGGCCTTGAATGAATTGTCCATAACATCTGAAAGTATCTCTGAATCCATGGAAGAGGCAAAAAAGATCACTGATCAATCGGCACAGGATACTACTAAAGGTGGCGAAATAATTCAAAAAACGATTGATGGCTTGAATTCGATCGATAACCAAACGACGAATCTTTCGATGATCATCGGTAATCTCGGAAAATCGACCGAGCGTATCGGCAGTATAATAACGGTCATTGATGATATCGCAGATCAGACGAATCTTTTGGCATTGAATGCTGCAATTGAAGCGGCACGCGCTGGAGAAGCCGGTAAGGGATTTGCCGTTGTGGCCGATGAAGTGCGTAAGCTCGCCGAGAAGACCGCAGATGCGACCAAAGAGATCGTCGATATCATTAAAAAACTGCAAAATGAAGCCGGCACGGCAGGAGTTTCCATGCAGGATGTGACAAAGGAAGTGAAGAACGGTGTAGAGCTTGGAAAAGAATCGCTGTCCGTTCTTGATCTTATTGTTCAATCAAGTGATAAAGTTTTGGAATCGGCAGCTACGGTCGCAACTGCCATAGCGGAAGAAACGACAACCATTGAAGAAATAAACGGTAATATTCACGGCATGGCCTCAGCAGCAGATGAATCATCAAAAGCAGTTCATGAAGTGGCAAAGACCTCCGAAGAATTAGCAAAACAAGCTGAAATGCTTAAAGCATTGGTCGATAAATTTAAAACCGACGATTCGGCTGAACACGGTATGACGATTAAGTAATTGTGTTTACGATATTTCTTTTTACAGCGGGGCTAGCTCCGCTGTTTTCATGTACTATGCATAATTGTATTGACGATTTCCAAAGAATATCTATACTCACTCGAGCTTAAAAGGGAAACAGGTGAAAGTCCTGTACTGCCCCGCAACTGTAAGCGGAACGAACACCCTCAATGCCACTGCACGGCGCATCAGCCGTTCGGGAAGGCGGGCAAGTAGGCTGCCGCAAGCCAGGACACCTAATAAGCGTAACATAACCCGAGGGAGGTATTTTATGAAAAGGATTCCGAGCATTGTGCTGGGTATCGGGCTTTTGGTTTCTTTAATCTCGGCCGAGGAAGACAATTTCCTTATCACGGCCAACCGCATCAAACAGGATGAAAACACCGTAACGGAAAAGGTGACCGTCATTGAAAAAGACGAGTTGCAGAAAAAGGGTATCACGACGCTTGCGGAAGCGCTTAAATCGCTTGATACGGTTTTTGCACCGCAATACGGAAGTTTCGGCACATCGTCTATGCGTCTAAACGGCGCCAGCCCCCGAAACGTGCTGGTGATGGTAGACGGTATCGCGCTCGCAGATCCGACCGGTATCGATCGCAATTTTTCAATGACCAATCTGATGCTAACCGGTGTTGACCGTATCGAGGTCGTTGAGGGTGCGCAAAGCGCCGTGTACGGTTCAAATGCTACGAGCGGTGTGGTGAATATCATAACCGATAAAGGAAATGAACAATTGGCCTTAGAACTCAGTTACGGTTCATTTCGTTCGTACACAGGGCGTATATCTCTCGGCAAACGATTCGAGAATGTCGGTTTTTACATTGCCGGCGGATATTCAAATGCGGAAGGATTTAATGTTGCACCCGAAGGAACGGAAAAAGACGGTCATTATGGAGCGAACGTGCTTTTCAAGGTATTGTATGATCCTACGGAATTATATCATAATGAGACCGGCGTTTATTATTATTATGACAAACTCGATTATGATGATTGGGGCAGATATGATGCCGTGGATGCGGATCTTACGCAGGAATCGAAGCGAACGATCGCATTTATGAAAAATACGGTCATTTTTGACAGCGGTATAGAACTTGATATCAACGGACAGTATTCAATAAACGAACGATACCAACGTGACGTAGAGCGAATTACCGATACGTATAAAGGGACGACAGCTTCATTCTCAACGGTCGCAAGCTGGCAGTTATTCAGTTTGTTCAACGGCAGGATCGGCTTTGATCACAGCTACGAGACAGCAGAGATGGCATTGGAATACGGCCAAAAGCTTGATGGTCGCGACATATCGGTCAATGAATTATTTGCCGGATTTATTCTAACACCATATACGGTTGATGAGGGGATCGTTTCCCTCAATGTAACGGGTCGTGTCGTTATGCCTGCGGGTGATAATTTTGACACACGGTTTGTATTTAAATCCGGCTTGACCGTTGCCCGTACGTTATGGCCCGGTATGACGACATTTTCCATACAATACGGTACCGGCTATAACTTACCGTCACTCTATCAGCTTTATGGTCAGGCGCTTGGCACTGATTATTCCGATTGGCCGAATGTGACCGATTATATCTATACGGCGGGGAATCCGAACTTGCAGCCGGAAAAAAGCGCTACATTTGACATTGCCCTAAAAACAGATGCGTTGAACGATCATCTGCACGCCGAGATCGCATACGGCAGATCCACATTTGATGATTACATAAAAACGAATTATGCACCGGTAAACTATGAAGTAAGTTATACTAATAGCGATTCGGCAGAGATCAGTAACTATTCCGCATCGTTGCGTTTTATGACTGTACATACTGAAACATTCAAGCATTCTGTCTATGCTTCATATGTGAAAACAATTCCGAATTCTACTACCGGCGGCGTTGATGCACATTTACCGCAGGTGCCGTTTTATCGACATAAGGTCGGCTCCACGATATCTTATAAGACCGCAAGCCTTGATGTTGCGCTCGATACTATTGGCGATCGTCGTGCGGGTTATCCGGATATCATCTTGAAGCCGTATTCTCTTTTGAATGCGTCGTTGTCGTATATTGTTTCAACGGGATTAAGTTTATCCGTTGCCGCACAGAATATTACCGACGAACGATATAGTCAAACAGTAGAGATCGTTGCAACTCCGTATGGCGCAATGCAAATGATCACTGATTGTGACGGCCCCGTATCATATCCGGGATATGACACCGCGCCGTTCAACATAACCGTTTCGTTGAAATATACGTTCGGATCGAAATAATTCACAAGACTGTATTAAA
>CAZIJP010000188.1:0-4256 GCA_964539615.1 uncultured bacterium | reverse complement strand
CGTCGTAGACTTTGCACACCCTATACCCGACATAATTACTATTATCAAGAGTCCCTGAAGTAACTTGTTCATTGGTTCCTCCTTTGTGATTTTGATCTTTTCAAATATCTCATACAAACAATAAGATGATTATACTTGATTTGAATAAATTATGCAATAAACCAAAAGTTTATTTTTTGGGGATTTTTCAGGGTCTTTTTCGGGGATTTTACTCCAACTCCTTTATATATCCCTTCTTGAATGCCTGCAGCAGCAGCATGAGATCATCGATCTGTGTTTGCAGTTCTTTTCCGGTATCGGTGTCTTTCACGCGGCGACGATTATCAGCTTGTTTCAGGACGGTCTTTGCGGAAAGTATATCTTTTTCTTCTTCTATGGCTATCTGCGTTGAATCAAACGGTTCATGCGCCACAAGCTGCATTCCCCACGAATTCGAGATAAGCGTATATCCTGCGATGCCCGTCTTCTTCTGATATGCCTTTGAAAAACCGCCGTCTATCACGAGCAGCTTGCCGTCGGCCTTGATAGGACTTTCTCCGTCTTTCACTTGCACCGGCACATGGCCGTTGATGATATGGGCCTCATCGGGATCAAGTCCGAACTCGATCAGTATCTTACCGCATACCACGGCATCATCACGGAATTTGTAATACGGATTCTTGATCTCTTTATGCGTGGCCTTATCGTTGATGAAATAGGTCTCAAAGGCCGCCATCTTCGTTTTTCCGAACAACGGCGAACGTGCGCCGCACCACAGATACCACAGCACGTCAAGCCCGTATTCACGAGTCTCTCGTGATTTATGAAAATAGGCCTCACGTGCAAGCCGCTCAAGTCTGTCGATATAGATTTTTCCCGTGAACCGTTCGTTTTCCACTGTGATCTCAGTGAAAGTGCCATCCTCGTTCATCGGTATGCAGCCGTGAAACAAAAGATTTTCGTTGTACGGCAGATACATGCTTCCTTTCGCATACAAAAAGCGGATATGCGAATGCAGCTTTTCACTTGCGGCAAATGATGCGCTCAGCCGATCTATAACTTTCTGTTCCTCAGCCGTAAGCGCATACGGATCGGCAGGATCAATGGTTGGGAAATTTCGGTCGTTGAGCTCATAGATATGGCCGTCAAGATTGATCGTGTGGGCGTTGTAGTCGATCTTTTCAAGCAACAATCGGTCATCCATCTCAAAATGCGGCCGTCGTTTGATCACGGCGCCTTCAAGCTTAAATTGCATCACGGTGATCGCCTTATGCATCTTACGGATCAGCTCGATGTCTTCTTCGGTGAAGAGCTTTCCTGCAGGGATCACGGGTAAGAACTTCATATTATCTTCACTCGGATAGGTGGTCATTGAAAACGTGGCCAGCGGCAACAAATTGATGCCGTACCCTTCCTCCAGTGTATCGGTATTGCAATATTTGAGGGAGACACGAAGGACGTTTGCGATGCATGCAGGTGACCCGGCGGCTGCCCCCATCCAGAGTATATCGTGATTGCCCCATTGTATGTCAACACTGTGATACTGCATGAGCGCATCCATGATGATGTCGGCTCCGGGGCCGCGGTCAAAAATATCGCCTATGATATGCAGCCGGTCTACGGCAAGCCGTTGGATAAGCCGCGACAATGCCGTTATGAAGGCAGGCGCCCTGCCGATGTCGATAATGGTGTGTACGATCTGCGCATAATATTCCTGCTTGTTCTGTCGGTTCTTGTCTTCATGCAACAGTTCTTCGATGATATAGGCAAAATCCTTCGGCAATGCCTTGCGCACTTTCGAACGGGAATATTTTGACGACAACAGGCGTGAAAGCTCGATAAGCTGATACAATTTTTCCTCATACCATCCGCCGAGTTCGGCACACGTGTTCTGCATGATCGTCAGTTTTTCTTCGGGGTAATACACGAGCGTTGCAAGCGATTTTCTTTCGGCCTCGCTGAGTGTCGTCTCATACAGCAGATTGATCTTTTGTTTGATGATACCCGAGCCGTTTTTCAAGACATGGAGGAACGGCTCATGTTCGCCGTGAATATCGCTCAGGAAATGTTCGGTGCCCTTCGGCAGATTGAGGATCGCCTGCAGGTTGATGACCTCAGCGCTTGCAGCCGCGATCGTTGGAAACTGCTTAGCCAAAAGCATGAGAAAACGCTTCTCTTCGTCAAACTGCTCTTTGTTCATCGTAAAAGGCCGCATGTATTTTCCTCCCGATACCGCTCATTTATTTTTCTTAGAATTACCGTTGTTGCCTTTTTCCTTGATCTTCCGTTTTTCCTTAAGCATCTCATTTTTCTTTTTGCCGCGTTCTTTCAATGCCTTGAATTCCTTTGACCCCGGTTTGATACCGAGTTGCGACAAAATGAATTTCCAGCCGTTTGCTTTATTCTTCTTATACATCTCAATGACGGTTGCGGCAGGTTTTGATATAACAGACGATATCTCAAGTATACAATACACATCAGCGGGAGCGATCTTTTCAACGTTGAACAACGTATCGATCAATGTCGTAGCCGCATTGAATTCGATGGACATTTCCGCTTTGAATTCCGGCAGGCTCAACGAAGCCTCAAGGTTGATATTCATAAGTACGGAATCAAATCCGGAATCTCCCGTTGACGGCGCATATGCTCCCGATTGAGAATACAGTGAAAAAAACGCAACAGCGGTAACAACCGACAATACAATGATCTTTTTCATAACGACTCCAATCAGCCTTACGGGCGTTTATATTTTTCCTTCCACTGCAGTTTCGGTTCTTCATAGGTGAGGTTCCATAGATATTTTTCTATTTTTTCTCTGAGCGACGGATCGATCTGCCGTTTCATCGGATACACCGGCGCATTGAGCAGGCGGTCGATAAGGTTCATTCCGGCAATGAATGAATTCATCAATCCCTTTTGCGACGCGCGTTTTGCGATATCCCCGGGCGTATGGCCGTAAAAGGTGCCTTCTCCGCCGAACCGCGCGATGTTTACCGACGGGATCTCATATTGCGAGAACGGCATGCAGTCGCTTGAATAGATATCAAGATTCGTTTTGAAGACAAGCCCTTTTTCGCGGGTAATACCGTCCACATACCCGACATGCTCGTTTGTCCCGAGCACAAAGAACATATCATTACCGAGCATATCCCCCGACACATCGATGTTCACGACCAAAGCGCCGTTTTTTTTGATCTCATCGGCGTGCCGCGCCGTATAATCAAGGCTGCCGCGCAAACCAAGCTCTTCGCCTGAAAAGAATACCGTTTGTAGCGTGCGGGCAGGCTGTTTTTTTGATAACTTCTCTAAAATACCCAGCATACACGCCACACCGCCTGCATTATCGCATGAGCCGTGTGAACGTGCGACCGTGTCATAATGCCCCGTAAGATAGGTTATGGCGTCATCAACACCCGTGCCGGGCACGGTCACAATGATATTGTTCGCCGTTCGCCGTTCAGTTGATTGCTCTATATGTAATCGAACTTTTTTACCGTGTTGCAAGGATACCTTAACGCCTGCATCATACGCCATCGACACGGAAGTGATGATGCCGTCTTCGGCAGCTTTCTGCCGGTGCGACCAGCTGGACGCCTCGCGATTTGGTGAACCGATGGTGATGCAAGCCGCTACGCCATTATCTTTCAACGTATGATACATGCCGCGGTCATATCCGTAAATCATAACGATGTTATTTGTATATTTCCCGAAACCGGATTGCAGTGAGGCCGGGTTTTCCACAAAACAGAGTTCGCCGTTCATATCGATCGAACCGTTCAATCCAAACGGATGTGCAGGATACCGTGTGCCGTCTATCTCGACAAAGGCCGTGCCGGTATCAAAACTCAGCAAGTCAAAAGATTCCGTGTCCGCTTTCAATCCGAATGTTTGGATGATAGACACGATCACTTCTGCGGCTTTCCGCTCATTGGCGCTTCCCGCAAGTCGTTCATGGTCCAGTTTTTTCAGCACATCATACATTTTAAACATATGGCCTCCCCCTGAGCATCAATAAACGCTCACTCCGATCACGTTTGATGAGTATAGCAGAATCACCGGCATGCGGAAATAAAAAATGAACTAGCCTGCATCAAGCTACGGGGTATTAAATTGTGCGCCCACCCCAAACCCCGCCCTTGTACTTTCAGGCGGGGCTTATTTTTTTAATATGCGTGGACATTGTCCACGCACCCCTAAAAACAGTATTAAAGCCGAAGCAAGCTTCGGGGAATTTGACCCATTTAGATTAAAATAAAATTAACCCGTTCATAAAAAAA
>CAZIJP010000187.1:0-4281 GCA_964539615.1 uncultured bacterium | reverse complement strand
CATTGTTGTAATACTATGCCGGTAAGGTTGACATTTCCGGCAATAAGAGCTATGATAATGCAAGCATAATTAGCAGGGAGATGACCAAATAGTATGAAAATAGGCCTCTTTCAACTTGATACCTGTTTTAATAAACTTGAACAAAACAAAGCACATATCGAAGCGACCGTTGCTTCAAGCGATGCCGATCTTTTTATTGCGCCGGAATTATGGAATACCGGCTATACATTGCCCGATATCCGTAAAAATGCCGAAAATGCTCCGCGCATCATCGAATGGACCGCTTCGCTTGCAAAAAAACACAACCGCACATTTGTATTGGGCTCGATCGGCGAATTGATCGACAACGATCTGTACAATTCTCTGTACTGCATAGGCGCTGATGGTACGGTCATGTCAAAATACAGCAAGATACATTTATTCACCCTTACAAAAGAAGACGATCATTTTTCAGCCGGCCGCACCGTGGTCACGCAAAAGATCGACGACCTCACATTCGGATTTGCCATTTGCTACGACCTGCGCTTTCCGGAGCTTTTCAGGTTGTTGCGAGAAAAAGGCGCCGATGCCGTTATCCTTCCCGCCAACTGGCCTGCTCCGAGGGTTGCACACTGGCTCACGCTCGGGAAAGCCCGCGCAATAGAGAACCAGATGTATATGATCGGGGTCAACCGCTCGGGAATTGATAACGGGATCGAATTCGGCGGTTCATCGTTTGTTTATGCGCCATGGGGCGAGACCGTTTTGGAAAATCCCATTGAACCGAACTATACTGAATGCGAGATAACACGGGAGACCGTAGAATATTCACGCAGCCGATTTGATTCATTCAGAGACAGGGTCCCGCAACTCTACTCCAAGGAGGGTTTATGAAACAATGTGTGTACTGTAAACGCGATAATCCCGAAAACGCCCGCTATTGCGAAAACTGCGGCATGCCGTTGGATAAGAACAGCAAAGTGGTCTGCGATGAATGCGGCAGAATGATACGAAGCGATTTTCGGTTTTGCCCGCATTGCGGAACGACCGTCACACATACCGAGCATTGTTCCGCCTGTAACGCTATCCTTGAAATGGGCGATCAATTTTGCAAAAACTGCGGCCAGCCTGCCGTAGCACATGCCGTTAACCCGCCTGTTAAACGTGAAGACCCTGCCGAAGTGATCAATCAATTCGCCGATATATTGCTTGATACCAAGACGAAAGCGCCGGATGATATCTTCGATTCGGCCAACGTAGATTCGTTTCAACAACCGACGTCGGCAAAAGAAGTAACGCTTGAAGAAGCGCAAAACGATCCGAACCTGTTTATCGACTATTGCCTGCAGGAAGGCCTCAAATGCATGGCTGCAAGCGATTTCCGTGAGGCGGTCAATCATTTCAATAAAGGCGTCGGCGTGCTCATTAAAAACGGTTATGATAAAAAAGAAGACCGCCGTTTGATCCAATATTATATCAATCGCGGCAATTCATTCAAACAAATGAATGACATAGAACGTGCTCAGGATAATTTCCGGCGTGCGCTCATGTATGCCCAATCGATCTTTGCCGTCAACGAAGTTGAATCGATCCGCCATATCATGGCAGAAAGCTGAGGACTATGAACAAGTTTCTTTTTGTTGTTTTTTTCTTACTGCTCCCTTGTATCACGGTTGCCGAAGATGCTGCCGATCCCGATACGACCGATACTGTCGCACCGTTGGAAAAACCTGCTCACTATACGAAGGTCCCTGTCCAGAAAGCCGATTTCACGATCGGCGAGAAAATGGAATTCAGCATCGAATTTGAAGGCGTCAGCGCAGGTATGGGCTCTTTGGAAGTCGCTCCCATGGAGACTATCAACGGCCGCGTATGTTATCATTTTGTTAGCCGCGCAAAATCAGCGCCCTTCTATTCATGGCTCTATAAAGTGGACGACCGTATAGAATCATATATGGACAAAGAAAAACTCGAATCGCTGCGGATCGTAAAAAAGATCCGTGAAGGCAAATATAAACGCGACGACACGATAGAATTTCTCCAAGACCAGCAAAAGGTCCAGAAAATAACGAATAAAAAACCGGCGGAATTATTTGACACATGGCCGGGAGTGCTGGATATTCTAAGCGCATTTTTCATCGCACGTGTCATTCCGCTTGAAGTTGGAAAATCGTTTGAACTTCCCGTATACGATATCGAGAAAACATACAGCCTTAAGATCGATGTGCTTGCTAAAGAGACCATACGCACACGCATGGGAAAAATGGAAGCATTTAAAGTGCGCCCTGACCTCAAATCCATGGGGCTTTTCAAACATAAAGGCAAGATCGATCTGTGGGTATCGGCCGACGGACGCTGTATCCCTCTTCTTCTCCGCAGCACTATTCTCGTGGGCGCTATTGAAGCGGTGCTGGTGAATTACGAGGTCAAAAAGAAGTGAGCCTTTTTCAGCCTACGTATAAACCGTTATATGAAATGCTGCGTCCTAAGACGCTTGAAGATTTTCTCGGGCAATCACATTTAACCGGCGAGCGCGGTTTTATCCGCGCTATGGTCAATCAGAAGAAACCGTTTTCGCTCATCATGTTCGGCCCGCCCGGTACGGGGAAGACCACCCTTGCGCATATAATCGCCGACCAGTTTGATGCGGTGTTCATTTACTTCAATGCTGTGGAGGCTTCCACGGTCGATATCAAAAAAACGATCCAGAACGAATGCACCGGTTCCATCAATATCATGTTCATCGACGAATTGCACCGTTTCAATAAAACACAGCAGGCATTGTTTTTGCCCTATATCGAATCAGGTAAGATCGTGCTTATCGCCACAACCACCGAGAATCCCGCTTTTTCGGTCATAAGCCCGTTGTTGTCTCGATTACGAATAATAAAATTTGAAAAACTGAGCGATGCTGTGATCGCAGAGCTCTTGCTAAAAGGCAGCGCAAAACTCGGTATGGATCTGCCGGAAGAAATGCGGTCGGTCATTATCGACTATTCCGACGGCGATGCGCGCACGGCTTTGCTTCTGCTGGAAGAGACCTCGGCCATTTTTGCGGAATATCCCGATATCGATATTGCCGAGATCACAGAGAACCTATCAAAAAAAATGCTCCTGTCCGATAAAAAAGGCGATTTTTATTATAACTATCTGTCTGCTTTGCATAAATCTCTTCGCGGCTCCGATGCCGATGCGGCCGTGTATTGGACCACCGTTTTGGTGGAATCCGGCATGGACCCTCGTGCTATCGTCCGTAGAATGATCGCCATGGCATCCGAAGATATCGGCCTTGCCGATCCCAATGCGCTTTCGGTGGCAGTGTCCGCTTTAAGCGCGGTGGAGTCATTGGGTTTACCGGAAGGCTTGCTTGCCATGACCCAAGCGGCGATGTATCTCGCTCTTGCTCCGAAAAGCAACAGCGTGGTAAAAGCCATGCAGAAAGCAAAGGATCTCATTGCTCAACACGGCGTATTACCGGTGCCCGATTCGATCGCTTCTACAACGCGGTCATACCGTTATCCGCATGATCAGGAAAATTACCTGATACGACAACAATATCTTCCGCATGACATAACTACGGCCGCCATCGTTGAACTCAACGATCACGGCAAGGAAAAAGCATTCCGCGAACGGTTGGACCATGTTCGCAGTCTGATCAAATAAAGGAGAGTGACCAATGCGTAATTTTTTAATTGCAGGCAATTGGAAAATGTTCAAGACGTTTTCTGAAGCACTGGAGCTTGCTCAGGCATCGGATACGGCCTCGGCAACATTTACAAACATCGATGTAGCCGTCTTTCCGCCGAATCTGTATCTTCACGCAATAAAATCGGCAACAAGATCACGCCTGTTGGTAGGCGCACAGAATATGCATTGGGAAAATGAAGGCGCTTTCACGGGAGAAATTTCGCCGATCATGCTTCGATCGTTGAGTATTGACTGGGTGCTTATCGGGCATTCGGAACGTCGCACCTATTTCGGCGAGACCGATGAGACCGTCAATAAAAAGGTATGCGCCGCTCTTCGCAATGGTTTATGCCCTATCGTTTGTGTCGGCGAACGCCTCGAAGAGCGTGAACACGGCATTACCATGGAGGTCGTCGGCAGGCAAGTTAAAGAATTGTTTTACGGGTTAAGCGAAGAACAAGCACGAAACGTCGTTATCGCGTATGAACCTGTCTGGGCTATCGGCACAGGTAAAAATGCTACGCCTGAAGAAGCTGAGGAAGTTCATGCGGCCATTCGGGCTTCTGCGAATATGCTCTACGGCACTGATTTTGCAGGCAACTTGAAAATTCTCTA
>CAZIJP010000186.1:0-4316 GCA_964539615.1 uncultured bacterium | reverse complement strand
AAGGCAGGGTAACACCTGCCTTTTTTTATGATAATTATATAACTTGAATTTATCATGAATTTGTGCAATACTTTAAAAGTTCATAAAACGAGGAGGTTGTTATGAAAAAAGGTTTGTTGGTGATCTTATTATTTATGGTTGCCGCTATCCCGCTTTTTGCGCAGAATAACGAAGGCTTGAAGATCGGCGACACAACGTGGAAGTTCAACGGCGAGATCCGTTTTATGTATACCGACCAAACGTCATTTGACGGCTACTTTTGGTCTATGGGAAGTAATTTCCTTGAGGGGACCGATACGTTCAACCGGTTATATCAACGCTACCGCTTTGGTGTGGAAGGTGCATTGAGCGATCGTATTTCTGCAGTGTTCACCATTCAGGTCGGCGATGAACAATGGGGTAATAAAAATTACAACGAGCGCGAAGTAAATCTTCGTACATTGTATGCGTATCTTCAATTCCGCCCCGAATTTTTAGGTGACGACACGACGTTCCGCGTTGGTCTTCAGGGATATGATGATATTTTTCAATATTCGATCTTCAGCGATGAAGCTATAGGTATCATTGTTAACCATTCCAATGATGTTATGAACGCCAATATCGGCTATCTATCCTTGCGTGACGATGACGTCAACGCTGATTTCGATGATGAAGGGCTTTTGCCATGCTCGGAAACATTATTTTTAGCAGACATGTCATACAAGGCAAATGATAAACTTACCGTAAAAGGCGCATTCTATTATGACTATCTTCGTGATATTTATGTCGGCTATATCGCACCATGGAACGGAAGCGCACGATACGGCAGGGCATTTTATGGAGCAGGCGCTGATTATTTACTTAATGAAAACGTTTCTTTCGGCGGTCATTTTGTGGCTTCAAGCGGAACATTGACATTATTTGATAATGAATCTGATCCGCCTAACGAATTTGAATATGCAATGAAGGGCTGGTTCGGTTATGCCTATGCAACATATTCAATGGATAAATTTTCAGCAAAAGTGAATTTCGGTTATACCCCGTATAACTCGGAAGAAGACAGCAAGACCTATTGGACCGGAGCGTTCATTCTGCCCGATCTTGATCCGGCTTTAGTAACGATTCCGAGAGTCTTTACAGGAGATCAATGGCAAACCGCATACGGATTGGAATATTACGGACGCGGTGATGTATGCGATCGTCAGGCAGTAAACGGCGGCTACGGCGGCATGTACGGTTTGATGGTAATTTCGGCGAATATTTCGTATGATTTCGCATTTGCAAATTTCGGCATCATGCGGGCCACCGACAGTACCGATTATCCCGACGGTTTTCCGGTGATCGATAAATCGATCGGCACGGAGCTCGACCTTGGTGTTAAGGCCGAGATCATGAAAGGTTTTGAAGTTAAAGCTGTGTATGCTATGTTCTTTACTGGTGATTTTTGGAAATACGGCAATGAAGCTACAACACTTGAAAATGCTCATGAAATGTCCATGCTTCTCCGCTACACATTCTAATTTATAATCAGTAAGTTTTATTTAGGCAGGGTAACACCTGCCTTTTTTAATTTGACAAAAAGTATAATACGCGTAATAGTGATATATATTATAAACGGAGGTGGCTTTTATGGAAAAAGGATTGTTGGTGGTTATATTGTCTGTTTTTATTTTCTTCCCTCTTTTTGCGCAACAACAAGACGGATTGAAGATCGGCGATACCACGTGGACATTCAACGGCGAGATCCGATTCGTTTATACTGATCAGACAGATCTTGATATTTGGCAGTGGAGTTTTTTAACTAACGAACAAGATGACTACAACCGCATGTATCAACGCTACCGATTTGGTGTGACGGGTTCGTTGAGCGATCGTTTATCGGCGCACTTTGAATTTCAGGTTGGTGATGAACAATGGGGTAATAAGAATTACAATGAACGGGAAATGAATCTTCGCACCTTGTATGCTTATCTTCAATTCCGTCCGGAATTTTTAGGTGATAATACTTCTTTCCGTGTCGGATTACAGGGGTTTGACGACATGTTCAAAACAGCCATCTTCCACGGCGAAGCAGTCGGTATCATAGCATCGCATGAAACTGAAGTGCTATCCATAGATACAGGCTTTCTGTCAATAATGGATGATGATGGTTACGGAGAAATTGATCCGGCTTCATTAAATGTTCTTCCGCGTTCCGAAACTCTTTATCTTGCCGAGGTCACAATGAATGCTTCAAAATCATTGGATCTGAAGGCAGGGCTTTATTTAGACCATATGAAGGATGCTTTGACCCCATTTGACATACATCTTAAATATCATATGTTTTACGGCGGATTGGGAGTTGATTATACGATGAATGATAACGTTCAATTTGGGACACAGTTTCTGTATCGAAACGGAGATATGGAAGTCGATTTTCTCGATATGATGCATATGACATTTGATATTGACGGGTGGTTCGCTTATGGTTACGCCGACTATACACGTGATGATTTTAAAGCGCGTATCAATTTCGGGTATTCGCCTAATGAATTTGATTCTGTAGGCGAAGCGTATACCCAATTGTTTTGGAGCGGTGCGGTTCCGGATGTCTACGTCGGACCGGGAATGATAAGTATCAATTTTGACGGTCGACAGCGGCCTACTGCTTATGGCTTAGAATTTGCAGGGTATGGAGATGTCTGCGATGATCAGGCTGTTTATTCGTATTATAGCGGGATGATGGTTGTATCGGCAAATCTTGCGTATAAATTTCTCTATACAAATTTCGGTATCATCCGATCTACCGATCCTACTATTGAATCTAAAGGTTTGGGCACCGAACTTGATCTCGGAGTAAAAACGAATGTGTTAAAAGGATTGGAATTCAAAGCGGTCTACGCAATTTTCTTTGCCGGAGAATTTTACGGTGAAGATCCCATGAATGCTCATGAGATGTCGATGCGCCTGCAATATACTTATTAAAAACTCTAATAAAATTACGTGAAAAGGCAGGGTAACACCTGCCTTTTTTATCTCCGGCACACTAATTTTCTTGATATTTTTTTAAATTATGCGATAATATATCAGTCATAAAACGAGGAGGTTGTTATGAAAAAAGGTTTATTGGTGGTGTTTTTACTGGCTGTTGTCCTTTTTCCTGTATTTGCAGCCGACGAGGGATTGAAGATCGGCGATACGACATGGAAATTCAACGGTGAAATTCGTTTCATGTATACCGATCAAACGGACCCGATGTACTACAACGGTACTGTAGTGAAAGCCCTTGGTCCTTTTGAAGCCGATCAGATCAACCGCATGTATCAGCGGTATCGTTTCGGTGTGACCGGTGAAATGAGCGATCGTTTATCGGCGCACTTTGAATTTCAGGTCGGCGATGAACAATGGGGTAATAAAAATTACAACGAGCGTGAAGTAAATCTTCGCACCTTGTATGCATACCTTCAATTCCGTCCGGAATTTTTAGGCGATAATACAACGTTCAAAGTCGGTTTACAGGGCTATGACGATATCTTCCAGTATTCTATCTTCAGCGATGAAGCCGTGGGTATCATCGTGAATCAAAACATGGACAAATTCAATGCCAATTTCGGTTTTCTTACCTTGCGTGACGATGATGTGGATACGGGAATTGACACGACACCTGATATGGAAGGTTTGATGACATGTGCAGAGACCTTATATCTTGCTGACATGAATTACAAGTTCACGGATGCTTTAACGGTAAAAGGCGCGTTTTATTATGACTATTTGTCAAATTTGCCTCCGGGTGAAGAAGTGATGATGCAGTCTGCGATCGCTTTTTACGGTATCGGTGCTGATTATCTGCTCAATGAAAATATTACGTTCGGCGGTCATTTTGTGCTGCGCAGCGGATCAAACGAAATGATCGTTGACGGCGAGGCAGTTATGAAAGTCGAACAATCAGGTTATTTTGCATATACATATGCTTCATATACCGTGGATAAATTTTCTGCAAAAGTGAATTTCGGTTATACACCGTTTAATACCGAAGGCGCAATGGATGATGGCGAACTGTCTGTATGGAACGGCGCATTTCCTCTGTTATCAAACAATACAATGTTTATGTTTCTTGGGTATAGCGGCGGTAATCAATGGCAGACGGCATACGGATTGGAATATTATGGCCGCGGCGAAGTGTGCGACCGTCAGGCTGTGAACGGCGGTTACGGCGGAATGTTCGGTCTTATGGCAATTTCCGCAAATCTATCTTATGATTTTATTTATGCAAATTTCGGTATTCTTCGTGCTACGCTTGACGAAGACTCTTTTCCTGTTGAGTTAGATAAAGGATTTGGCACTGAACTTGACCTTGG
>CAZIJP010000185.1:0-4398 GCA_964539615.1 uncultured bacterium | reverse complement strand
ATTTTGTACATAAACACCTCCTGTATTGTAAATATGTACTATAATAACCACACGGTTCAAATAAATACTTTTAAGTATTAGTGCATATTCCAGTGCTGTCAAGCATACGTTAGTAAAATAATAACGTTTCGTTGGGTGCTTGCTGTTAATAAGGGAGTTTTTCACTAAAGTGAATACGTAAAAGAATGATTATATTGCTTGAGTAATCCTACGAGGAGAAATTATAAGCGTTAAACAAGAAATTAAAACAGCAAAGCTTGGCGTTAAAGAAAGGTAAGTTTCAGTTGTAGTAATTTATGACACATTTCGATAGTAGCGTGTGTATGTATCTTCAGGGCTATACCGCGAATATGCTTTCCTGCAGATTCTGCAAATTGCTGTTTTATAAGTTCTGAAAAATCACCGTTCATAATATCGTGCTCTGCTGCGGGTTTAAAATAAAAAGCTATTGTGAAGTATCCATCCCATACAGAAAGCCAGAACACGGTCTTTTTCTTACGTGATGCATTCATAAGCCAAGTTTTACCATCGTTATAGTATTTCCATGCGGTTATAATGTCGGGATATTCAGAGCCTAAACGACGAAGGTAGTCATCAAATAATTGCTTAGTTTTGCCCAAACACAGCAACAATTCATTATCTGAGGGAAAGATATTAGGATTGTTTAACAACGGTTTGTTCATCAAAATCCTTTCGGTCTATTTTTTTTGCAATTATAAAAACATGATCTTCAGGGTATTGATCAAGTTCAAGGTGCAGACACCTGCATCGGTATTCTGCCAGACGGGCCAGATTCTTTTCGATCCCGATGGAGCTATGGTACAATGGTTGACCACAACATTCCCCCCATCGCTCTCCGATATCATTTCCAAGTGTATAAAGAAGTATTCCGTCCGGATTTAGTAAAGTACACATCTTTGCAATAACACCGTTATGGCTATCCTGCGGAATATGAAAAATACTGTCCCAAGCAACAATCAGATCAAATCGAATAGGAGTGCCCCACGTGCAAATATCTGCATGTTCATAACAAGCTTGAGGATCGGTTGTACGGGCTATGCGTATCATTTCTTTTGATACATCAATACCGGTAACCGAAAAACCTTCGGCCGTCATCTGGCGAATCATACGTCCGCTACTTCCACATCCTATTTCAAGAGCAGTTGATTTATTGGTGCATAACGTTAAAGCTCGCTTCAATGGTTCCATACCATACTCTGATACGGTAAAATGGTCTTTCCACCATTCGGCAATTTCGTCATAATTTTTACCTGTTTGAGCCGGTTTCATTTTTACCTCGTTATGGATTTTCGATCAGTATCATGCTGTATCGACACATTGTCAAGTAATAAGATAGTCAGAAATGTCACGTTATACAAAAGAGAGAAAAAAGTAAAAGTATTATTAATAATCACAATGGTTAGAGTTAAGGGCAGAGATTATCTGCCCGGTAATAAACTGTTATTCTATATCTTTGGGTATAGTTTTTTCGGCAATGTCGTTTTCAGGTTCGGATGCAACTCCAGTATCTGTTTTTCCGGGATTTGTGTCGATCTTTTCAATAAGCGAATAATTATTCGCGGCGTTCCAGAATGTATAACCGAGATCAAGCGCATCGGCGATTCCGGTCAATTCCCCGCTTACATAGTTTTCATTATAAAATTCACGGTCATATTTCGAATAGCCGAGACGGAATGCCTGCACATACGGACGAATGATCGCTTTGCGTTTACCGAGGTAAAAATTTCTCAGCGTGCCGTTATAATAGATACGGTACGGACGTTCTTCAAAGGGTTCGAAATTCAAAAAACTTTCCGCAAAATGCGACGGATAATACATCGGACAGATCACGTCGATATATCTGCGGATCATATCAACGTCTTGGCCGGTGATGCCTGCGGCACGGTTCCAACCGTTCATGCCGTAAATATCGATCGAGATCGGTCCGTTGATTTGTTCGCCGGCATATTTCAAAAAAGAAGCGATGGCACCGGATTTGGTCATGCCTTTTTCTTTGTATGAATACCACGTATCATCGAGATTATCGGCATCGGTAGGGAAGCGGATGTAGTCAAATTGCACTTCGTCAAAACCGATCGCGAGCAGTTCATTGGCGATGGCCGTATTGTATTTCCAAACTTCGGGACAGTAAGGATCGACCCAGTATTCAAATGATTCCGTTGTTTGCCCGTCACGGTAACGCACGCCGCGCCATGACTTTTTCGTTTTTGAATCTTTTATGGCAAATTCGCCGTTGTTGTGGAAAAACAATCCCGCGTCTTTAAAGATGACCATCCGCGCAGCAACGTAAATGCCGTTATCTTTCATAAGTTTTATGAACCAATCAGTATCGATAAGAGCTGCCGGTGTCGCTAATTTTTTCAAATAATCGGTTTGCGGTTTGAAACGAATTTGCCCGCCGTCATCCTTCATGTCAACGACGATAAGATTGAGATCTTTTTCTTTCATGAATGTTATCAACTGCATCAGACGTCGGGGGTTACGTGCGGTTTCCGCCGTTATGTAAATCCCGCGTTTATTCATTGCTGATTGGCGGTGCGCATCAGGTGTGAACGGCCCCTGCATCCACAAAGCTTCAGCGGTAAGAACCGGTTTTCCGTTTTTGATGATACAGATGGTCTCAGGAGAATGACCTGCCAAGTGTAAAAATTCCGTCTGCATGAAATCAACGGCATCTTTCATTGCCGATGTGCGTTTCATCTCAGTGCAAGCCGGATATTGTGTAGAGTAAATGCCGCGCATACTGTTCCAGTATAAAACGCCGTCAGCTATCGTTAATCCCTCGATCATGTCGTAGCCGTTGGGAAACAGTTTTTTCTGCGTCCAGGTACGACTTACGAAGTCCATCAAATAAATATCGGGCGAAAAATTGTAAGCCGTAATGATCATTGTTTTTCCGTTCTCTTTTCTGACAAGAATGTCCGATATTTCCGAATAGGAGCGGAAACCGGAGACGAGATTTTCGAGGCGACCGTTTTGAGTGATGTTCTTATGATATAACCCGTGCAGTGAATGTCCGGCAAGGATATGAATTTCGTTCTTATCGCTAAAGATGGCCACACTTTTGACCACGGCTTCCATAGAGGGGTTGTTAATCGTAGTCCATGTTTTTCCCGCATCGGTCGAATAATAGATGCCGCTTTTACTGCAGGTGATGATATTATTGGTATTTTCGGGGTCGATATCGAGATCCTTCAGATCTTCCATCTCAGTTACGGTAATAAAAGCATCATTTTCGTAATTTTTCATCGTAAAGGTGGGAAGACCGTTGTTGCGGTATTCGAATGTTTTCAGATCTGCAGTGAACACCACGCCTGTTGACGTGAGAAGATATATACCGCCTGTTACGGGGATGATCTTTTTTACTTCTCCTTCGGGCCATACTACTATCGGTTCATGAATGCCGTCGAAATAATACAATCCCTGTTCGCTTCCCATGAGAGGGATTTCGGTTATGTTGATATCCGGTGAAAACGGTGTGGTATCGACATATTCCGGACCGGTGAATTCGGGAACGGATGTTTTATGCCGGATCTGAACGGAAGTACAGGAGACCATTGTGATGAGGAAGAATGCTGTTAACAGATTACGCATGATATCATCCTTTCGCTGTGGTTATCGGCCATCACTGTAGCATAGGCAGCGAAACTTTTCAAGATGAGGATAAAGGTAATTATGAAAAGGGCACGCCGGTTTGATTATTCAACCATGACGTGCCCGTTACGTATGAATAGACGATTATTCGTTATCCTCTTCGACAGTGGTTCCTTCTTTAATGAAACCGCCGGAAAGGATCAGTTTGAATGCTTCTTCGATAGTAAGATCAGCTTCTTTGATTTCATCTTTGCTTACGATCATAAGAAATCCGGTTGTTGGATTCGGTGTGGTAGGCATGAAGACCGTAAAATAATCCCGTGAGTCCGGTTTATATTTTTCAGAACATTTTCCGGTCAAAAACCCGATCGCCCATTTTCCTTTGTGCGGGTATTCGATAAAGACAACTTGCTTGAATTCATCTTTTGAGCTTGATTTTTGCACGAGTCCCAGGAAATCTTTGAATAATTTATATATGCTACTGACCACCGGTATTGTCAGCAAAAAATGCTCTGTGCTTTTTCTTACAGCCTTGCCGACAATTGTTTTAACGAAATAACCAATCACGACAACCAGAAAGAAAAAGGCGATAGCGCTGCCAACCACAATGCTGAATTGAACTACCCATAATTCGCGATAATCAGCGGGTATAAATGCAAGCACAAATTTGAACATCCCGTATATTCGTTTTAGAATCCAAAGTGTTAGCCATCCGGTGAGCGTCAACGGCATAAGTGCAAACATTCCGCTCAGGAATGCGCGTTTAATGGAACCTTCTCGTAT
>CAZIJP010000184.1:0-4417 GCA_964539615.1 uncultured bacterium | reverse complement strand
ACGTATGTTGCGGTACCTAAATATATTGGAGACCAGGTATGACGATAACCGAAATGAAAAAACAAGTTGCAGCCAACGGTGCCGACGCCGTTGCGGCTGAGACCATCAGCGCCTTGAAAAATGAAGCATTCAATGCGGTCGTAAGCGTTACGGAAAATACCGTGAACGCTCAGCTGTCGTTGTTACATGATAAGAGCAATAGACCATTATTCGGCGTGCCGATTGCGATAAAGGATAATATTGCCGTGAAAGGCGAACGGTTGACATGCGCTTCGAAAATACTGGAAAATTACATTGTCCCGTACAACGCGACGGTTGTTGAGCGGTTGCGTGATGCAGGCGCTGTGATCGTTGCCAAGACCAATATGGATGAGTTTGCAATGGGCTCGTCGAGCGAACGTTCTGCATTCGGACCGATAAAAAACCCGTTAAATCCGGCATATGTTCCGGGCGGTTCTTCCGGCGGATCTGCCGCTGTTGTATCTGCAGGGATCGTGCCTGCAGCACTCGGTTCGGACACCGGCGGATCGGTTCGTCAGCCGGCCGCATTTACCGGTATGGTCGGTTTTAAGCCCACCTACGGCCGAGTATCTCGGTATGGATTGGTGGCGTTTGCATCATCACTCGATCAGATAGGCCCGATCACACAGACCGTAGATGATACTGCGCTTATCTATTCCGTTATTGCAGGTCATGATCCGAAAGACGCTACGTCATTGAACGAACCGGTTGAACCGTATGCCGAATTATCTGCGCAAAAAGGCAGAAAGCTGACGATCGCGGTGCCGTATGCGGTACTGGACCGTATCGATGCCGATCTTCGCGAAGATTTTATTGCTACAATCGGGTCATTGAAAAATGCCGGGCATACGATCACCGAGATCGATGTCGGTTTTATGGATTATGTAGTGCCGGCTTATTATATTATCGCTCCCGCCGAGGCATCGTCAAATCTGGCGCGGTTTGACGGGATCAGGTACGGCTCGAGAGCAGATGGAGCTACGAAGGAACTTCTTGTAGCTTCGACCCGCGACAAAGGATTCGGCGAAGAAGTGAAACGCCGCTGTTTTACCGGAACGTATGTACTTTCAAGCGGTTATAGCGACCAATATTATAAAAAGGCATTAGCGGTAAAACAATCCGTTCGCGCCGAACTCTTAAAGTTATTTGAAAAGGCTGATGTGATCGCATGGCCGACCACGCCGCAGATGCCGTTCCGTATCGGTGATAAGACCGACGACATCATTTATCTCTATATGGCCGACCTTCTCACAATTCCGGCCAACCTTGCGGGATTACCTGCCATTTCAGTGCCGGTCAATAAAAAAGGTGATTTTTATACATCGATCCATTTTATGGGTAAACCGCTGGCTGAACGTGATGTGTTTGCCGCAGGATTTGCCGTTGAAGAGATCCGGGGGTGGTCACGATGAATTGGGAAACGGTAATCGGACTCGAGATACATACGCAGCTGCTTACGAAGTCAAAGGCTTTTTGTAATTGCCCTATTCAATTCGGTGCGCCGGCAAACACGCTTGTTTGCCCGGTATGCATGGGATTGCCGGGAAGCCTGCCTGTACCCAATGAAAAAATGATCGAATACGCATTACGGATCGGCGCAGCGACAAACTCCGCTATTCATACCGTAACAAAATTTGACCGTAAAAATTATTTTTATCCTGATATTCCGAAAAATTATCAGATCACGCAATATGATTACCCGATCTGTCATGACGGGTTCATCGATATTTACCCGGATGAAAAGAATCCGAAGCGGATCCGCATTAATCGTATTCACATGGAAGAGGATACCGGCAAAGTATTTCATGATCAAAGCGTGAAACACAGCTTGGTGGATTACAACCGTGCAGGCGTGCCGTTGCTGGAGATCGTTACCGAGCCTGATATGCGTTCTCCTGAAGAAGCTTACCTTTTTCTCACCGAATTAAAGGCCATGCTGGAATTCCTCGATATCTCTACAGGCAACATGGAAGAGGGCGCACTGCGCGTGGATGTAAATATCTCGGTGCGTGAAACAGGCGCGTCGGTTTTAGGCACAAAGGTCGAGTTGAAAAATATGAATTCGTTCCGAGCGGTCGAGCGTGCTATCAACTATGAGATCGAACGGCAGACCGCGCTTATTGAAGCAGGTAAGAAAAACGAGATCATTCTCGAAACACGGATGTGGCTTGAGAACAAGGGGATCACGCAAACAATGCGTATCAAAGAGACGTCAGCAGATTATCGATATTTTCCCGAGCCGGATATTCCTGCGTTTACCATTGATACAGCCGTTATTGCGTCTGTTAATTCGACTATGCCTGAGTTGCCTATCGCAAAACGGTTCCGGTTGATACAAGAATACGGGATAACGTATTATGATGCTACGGTCCTCACCTCGGATAAAAAACTAGCCGGATACTTTGAGTCGGTTACCGCGGTACACGCAAACGGTAAAGCGGCTGCGAATTGGATAATCAACGAATTGCTCCGATATATGAACGACGACGCAAAACCTATTGATGCGATCAAGATCAGTCCGACGCAATTGGCGGCGATGCTTGCGCTTATTGACAAAGGTACCATCAGCGGTAAGATAGCCAAAGACCTGCTTGCCGAAATGTATGCTTCCGGCGAAGAGCCTGAGGACATCGTGAAACGAAAAGGCTGGGTGCAGATCTCCGATGATTCGGTGATCACCGGCGCTATCGGTACGGTATTGGCAAACAATGCCGCCGAAGTGGCACGCTATCTCAACGGTGAGGAAAAGCTGTTCGGGTTCTTGGTCGGACAGGTCATGAAAGAAACAAAAGGGAAGGCCAATCCGCAAATGGCTAACGGCGCACTGAAAAAAGCGCTTGATGAAAAACGAGGAGGATAAGCATGAATAAGACCATTCCGGTGCTTGCCGATGTCTATCGTAAACGCCGTGACGCTGTAGCAAAACTGATCAATGAGCGTGAAGGAATAGTGATATTCGGGAATACCGATACCCTTCGAAACGCATTGGACAATGTCTATCCGTTCCGGCAGGACAGCAATATGTATTACCTTACCGGCATCAAAGAACAAGATTCCGTTCTGCTTATATATAAGGATACTCAGAAAAAAATAAAGTCAACCGTGTTTGTACAGGAGAAAGACCCTGAAAAGGAAAAATGGACAGGTTACCGTATCGGAACTGAAAAAGCTGCCGCGATATCCGGCGCTGATTCAGCAGAATATACATCGTCTTTGGATTCAATGATCGGGCGTTTTGCAGATATGGCGTCTGTTGTGTATATCAATTAAAATTATAATCATGATATTAACGCGCTTATTGACCCTCGCAGAGATTACATAAACCGCCTGCGCAAGAATTTTCCGCACCTGATCGTTAAAAACGCATTGGACTTAATGAAGATCGTACGGGTACAGAAAAGTGCGCTCGAGCAGCGTTTTCTTCGTGAGGCCGTGCGGATCACGCGCAGTGCATTGTACCGTACGTGGCGAAAAATGCGTCCCGGTATGCATGAATATGAACTTGCCGCATTGCTTGAATGTGAATTCCGTCGTCAGGGCGGTGAGGTTGCGTTCAACTCGATCGTTGCCAGCGGCGCAGGCGCCGTTGTTTTGCATTATTGTGAACTTGAGCGTCAGATCGAAGACGGCGATTTGGTTTTGTTCGATATCGGCGCGGAATACGGATTGTATTCTTCTGATATCAGCAGAACAGTACCGGTAAACGGAAAATTTACGACGGTACAGAAAAAATATTATCAATTGGTGTTGGATGCGAATAAAAAGGTCATCGATGCGGCAAAGGCCGGCGTGACACTCGGCGAACTCAACAGCCTTACAAAAAATATCCTTGCAGACGGGATGAAAAAATTAGGGAAGATCAATGATGACAGCGAACTTGATAAGTATTATTATCACGGGGTCGGTCATCACCTCGGGTTGGATACGCATGATCTCGCCCAAGACCGTGGCGCTGTATTGCCTGTCAATTCGGTTATCACGGTCGAGCCGGGCATCTATGTAAAAGAAGACAGCGTCGGCATCCGCATCGAAGATGATATCGTTGTTAAGCGGAACGGCAGTAAAAATCTTTCTGCATCGATCATCAAAGAAATAAAAGATATCGAAGCTTTTTTTGCCTGATATATAACTAAGGTGGAGCTCCCGTTCTAAAACGAGCGGGAGTTTTCCGGTTAACGGGCAGATATAATCACAACTTAAAAAAAACTGCACGCTACAAAATTCTGTGTTATAATGGCAGGTACTATGAACTTATTTCTTGGGCTTCAAAAGAAGAGTATCCTTGGAAAACTATTTTTATTTCTGGTAAGCGTGTTTGTTTTTTTAACAATTAGTGCTGTGATTTATTTTAATGTACGAACGACAAAAGAAGCCCGGGAAACCCAGCAAAAAACGG
>CAZIJP010000183.1:0-4462 GCA_964539615.1 uncultured bacterium | reverse complement strand
ACTACCTTAAGACCATCGTCAATACTGTGAAGATCACCGAGTTCCGTCTTGATACACCGAGCTTGAAATCGATATTCTTGGAAGTCGCCGGAGGTGAGAGCAATGAGCAATAAACTATTTATCATCCTGAAAAAAGAATTCAGGGAGACCACAAAAACGAAAGCATTTGTGATTTCAACGATGCTTGCTCCAATATTTTTTCTGCTTATTTTTATGTTGCCGACATTTCTTATGAAAAAAAATGCCGAAAAAGTTCGTAGTATTTACTTGAAGGATGAGAGCGGACTTATCGCCCCGGTGTTGCAAGGAGAAATTCCTGCGACGCTTCAGTTAAAGACATGGAATAAAACCAATGAAGAAGCCGAAGAAGCGATCAAGAAAAAAGAAATAGAAACTTTTGTTTATGTGCCTGCAGATATCATGACATCGTATACGTTCAATTATGAGGCACAAACGATCACAGACCAACAGACCATAATGATAATTCAAAATGCAATATCCTCGATAATTCGGAATAAGAAAATTGTAGAACGCGGTATTAAACCGGAAGATGCAAAAGTTATTCTGAAAAAAGTTGCGGCAAATACTATTGCAGTATCCGAAAAGGGCAAGAAAAGTCAGGATGCGGAGGCTAATTTCTACATTGCATATATGCTCGTATTCCTTATGTATTTGAGCGTTTTAAGCTATGCTCCACGCATGGTACAATCGACGGTTGAGGATAAGAACAACCGTGTTGTGGAGGTTGTAGTCTCTTACGTCAAACCCTTTGATATCATGGCCGGTAAAATTCTCGGTAATGCCGGAGTAGGTATATTTCAATATCTGATATGGGGCACATTAGCCGCTACAATTATTACAGTTGGCGGTCCATCATTGATGCCGGCGTTTCTTCAACAGATCAATCCAATGATTTTTGTATACTTCATTATCTATTTCTTGCTTGGATATCTTATCTATTCGATCGCGTTTTCCGGAATAGGCGCTATGTTTTCAGATATGCGTGAAGCAGGAAATATGATGACGCCTTTTATTATGCTGGCGGTGTTACCGATGGTTCTTTTTGCGCCGATTGCTCAAGATCCCACGTCAACTATGGCTGTATGGGCATCCCAATTCCCGTTCTTCTCATCGCTCATGCTGATGAGAATCGGTATCATCGGTATTGGTACTATTCCCGTCAGTCAAATAGTTATATCGCTCGCGATACAAATAATTACTATTCTTGTTGAATTATGGATAGTGACCAAGATCTACCGTATCGGCATACTCAGCTATGGTAAAAAACCGACCTTTAAAGAGATCATTAGCTGGATAAAAGCAAAATAATAGTGAAATAATTCATTCTCTCGAAAGTTAAAACAGCGGAAGTAATTCCGCTGTTTTAATTTAATAAATAAATCAAATCACCTTTGGACCTAACATAATTAATCATTTTCATTATTTTACAAGTATCATGCTATCTCATTTTATGGAAAAATAAATGAATTAGGTTCATTTATAGGTTGATTTTCGTTGACATATTTCGAAAACCGTACTACTATAGCTGCAGAGGTATAACTGGTTTTATATATAGTATTTAAGGAGGTTTTCATGGACAAGAAACCGCATGCGAAACTTTTTATTCCGGGTCCTGTCGATGTGGCAGATGATGTTCTTGAGGCAATGTCAGGCCCGATGATCAGCCATCGCGGCAAAGATTGGACGGAACTTCAAAAGAATTGTGCCGAAAAAGTGCAGAAATTATTTTATACTGCCAATCCGATCATTTTCTCAACATCTTCCGGTTCCGGTTTGATGGAAGGATCCATTAGAAGCTGTACTGCGAAACGTGCCGTTGTCTTTTCCGTGGGTTCCTTCGGCGACCGTTGGTTTGAGATGGCCGATTGGAACGGTATCCCTGCAGACAAAGTTGAAGTGCCTGAGTGGGGTATGCCGACGCTTCCTGAAGAGGTTGACAAATACCTTGCTACCGGAAAGTATGATGTTATCACTATTACCCATAATGAGACATCTACCGGCATCATGAACCCTGTTGCTGAGATCGCAGCAGTGATCAAGAAGTATCCTAATGTCATCTGGCTTATGGACGCTGTATCATCAATGGGCGGCGCAAAGATCGAGACCGACAAACTCGGTGTTGATATTTGTATCACTTCATCACAGAAATGCCTTGGCGTGCCTCCGGGCCTTGCAATGTGTTCCGTATCCGAACGCGCTATCGAACGTGCTAAGACCGTGAAGAACCGCGGTTTCTATTTTGATATCGTACAGCTCTATAAATTCGTCACCGAAAAAGATCATCAATATCCTTCTACGCCGAGCACGGCGCATATGTATGCCGTCAATTATTCCCTTGATAAAATGTTCAAAGAAGGCATGGACAATGTGTATGCCCGTCATGAAGCTATGATGCGTTATGTGCGCGAATGGGGCGCAAAGCACTTTGAGTTACTGGTAAAAGATGAAAAGTATGCTTCTCGCACCGTTTCTTGTATAAAAAATGTTAATAATCTTGATCTTAAAGAAGTTTCCGGCGAACTTAAAAAACGCGGTTATATCTTCTCAAACGGTTACGGAAAATTGAAAGACAAGACATTCCGTATCCCGCATATGGCCGAGCGTTCTATGGAAGAATTGAAGACCTATCTGGGTAATCTTGAAGAGGTCATGAAAGTAAAATAATTCCGTTTTTTCTTTTATCTTACAAACCCTGCTTCGGCGGGGTTTTTTTATTTCTTGCAACCTTCAACGGTTCGTCTATAATCACAATGGTTTTAATAACGATCTGCAGAAAAGGAGTCGTTGTGAAGAAGAACAAACTATTTCGGTTGTTGATTTGCACAGTTGTTGCGGTAGTGCTCATGATTGGAGCAGTAGCCTGCGGAGGGAGCCCTATGAAAAAGATCTTATATTCGGACGGATCGGGTAATACGTGGACAGTGAGCCCCACAACGGTCGATTATAATCCCGTTCAGCCCGAGACCAGCTCATCGGGTATTTATTCCGGCGGTAAGAACTATACGAAAGCGATCACGACGGAACAATTCCAGCTTTTGAAAATGGCGGTATCAGCTGCCCTGGCGGATAAAGAAGCGCATATCACCAACAGGGTGAAAGGCTCGGGATATATCGAAAGCTATACTGAGAATGCGGTAGTTAAGATCATTATTTCACCGGATTCAAAACATCGGGAGATCATAGAAACGATCCTCAAATCTTATGTTGCTTTCGTTAAATAAAAACATGATCGATTGATGTGAAACGGGGTTTTACTGTTTGAGGAAATCAAAGATCGTATTGTCGATATTGCGGGTATAGGTCTTGATGATATTCAGATTTTTTTGTGCATTTGTATAGTTCGGATTCATGTCGAGTGCATTTTTAAAATGCTCATATGCATTTTTCAACATATCCTGTGCAATGATGAAATGTAAGATGCCAAGTTTGTTATGCAGATCTTCATTGGGGTTTTCCTGCAGCAATTGTTTGAATTCATCGATGGCATGTTTGATGTTATCAACTTTTTTCTGTTTCTTATATTCCATCAAAACGATATGGAAATTATCGATCTCTTTATTGAGAAATGAATTCTTACAACTTTCTATGATCATTTGAACGGATTTATACGCTTCATCATAGTGATTGCCGTTGAGCGCAACGAAGGCTTGCTCAAAGGTGTCTTTATTGATTACGTCTTTTGCGAGCTGAAATCCTTTTTTTAGAAGATCGACGGTCTCTTTGAATATTTCTAGGTCCTCATTGGGTTTGAAATTACCGAGAATGAGTTTTTTTATGAACAACAGACTGAGATACCAGTATGAATAATGGTATTCAGGATGATTCTTGGTGATACGAGTTAATTCTTCTTCAGCTTTTTTGGTATTACCGAGTTCCAAATAAGCATCGACAAGTTTCAATTTTGTCTCAAGTAATTCCGGGGCAAGGGTAGCCGCGCGTTTGAGATGGTCGATAGCGAGCGGGACGTCTTTTTTCTTCAATGCTATCGCGCCGAGATAATTGTACGCTTCGACGCAGTTATTTTCCCATTTCAAGGCCTTCTTGAAAATGGTCTCCGCGTCATCGATCAAACCTTTTGTGTAGTAGACCGCGCCGAGGAAAAGAAGGAATTTCACGTTCTGCTGATTTTCTTCTTCTTCGCTGATATGATTGAGTATCGAAAGTTCATGGATGTAGTCTTTGTGGATACGCTCCGTGAGCGTAATGACCTCTTTTTCATCGCTTTCATTTTTTAATTTGACGATCTTTCGTGTTATGAGATTCCCGTTAAGGGTCAATTCCGATATCAGGGAATTGGTCTTATCGATATATGTCTTCAGATGGTATTCTTTTCCGGCGATCACCACCGGAGCCGTTAATTCTTTTGTCTTTTTGGGCATCCCATTTCACCTCTCTATTATTATATCCGGTTATCAACAAAAATCAATAGTTATTTGTAGGG
>CAZIJP010000182.1:0-4590 GCA_964539615.1 uncultured bacterium | reverse complement strand
TCTAAGAGGATTTTAACGAATCTTCCAAAAAAAGCAAGAGTTTATTTTAATATTCACGCTTATTTCGCATGCCAAATAAAATAATCGTACATTTCAGGTGGCAGTCACTGCTATATGCTCAAAAAAACGTTGTTGCCGGATAAAACGGTACGTTTGTACGGCTTAAAAAAAGTATTGACTCTCAACAGTGATACTCTAAAATAAGAGTTGCTATGTGTTAGTGGTCTAATGGTGAGAGACAAAGATTTCAACGATTAAGGAGACGATCGCATGGATTTGAAAAAAATGAAGTTGTCCGGTATATTGTTCATGGTCGCCGGAGTTATCTTTATCGCAACCGGTCTCTTGGGAAAACGCATGGTATTCTTCGTGCTAGGCTGTTCGTTCATTGCGATAGGCGGAGCGTTTTTGGCCCGGTCACGGGGTTAATAAATCTTACGATAAAATTCCGTAGAATTTAAAAACAGAGCGCAGGCGATACTATATTTCCGATCGGCTCAAAGCGACAGAAACTATCTGTCCGTTCGAGTGAGCATCTCTGTTGTTATTATTTCCCGAGATGATGATCATCTATGAAAAATAACATTCGCTACACGTAAAAACTGTTGCCAATTCACAGTATGTACGTTACATTCTGCTCAGAAATAAAGGAGCGTTAGTATGACCAATAAACCGTTTGTAAATGAACTTTCTCCCGAAGCGGTCAATGAGATCAAAGCAACCGCCAAAACATGTCGCGGCGATATACTTACCATGACAACATTGTCAGCCAGCGGGCATCCCGGCGGTTCAATGTCTTCCATCGATATCTTGGCCACTCTCTATAAATTTGCCCGCGTTTTTCCGGGAGATCCGTGCCGATCAGACCGCGACCGCATCGTTGTATCAAACGGACATATCTCTCCGGGCGTTTATTCCATTCTCGGCAGAAGCGGGTTTTTCCCCATTGATGAAGCGATCGCAGGATTCAGAAAAGCAGGTTCTCCGTATGAAGGACATATAGATATTAAAGTTCCCGGTGTTGAGTGGATCACCGGTAACCTCGGGCAGGGTTTTTCATCCGCAGCAGGTATTGCGCTTGCTCATAAAAAGAAAAATGATAACGTTCATACCTTTGTTCTGATGGGTGACGGGGAGAATCAAAAAGGTCAAATAATCGAAGCGCGCAGACTTGCCCGTAAGTACGGGTTAAACAACCTCACGGTGATCATCGATTACAACTGCCTTCAGATCTCGGGCGATATACACAAAGTCATGTATCAAGACATTAAAGCCGAATACGAATCCACCGGCTGGATCGTGAAAGAAACAGACGGCCACGATATTGAAGCTTTGTATGAATCCTTCCGCTATGCGGTGAACGATGCCACGGCTCCCGTCTGTATCTTGGCACATACAGTTATGGGCAAAGGCGTATCATTTATGGAAAACGATGAAAAATGGCACGGGCAAACCTTGAATGAAACCGAATATATACAGGCAATGTCTGAACTCGGGATCGAACCAGATCTTGCAAACTATAAATCGCTCCGTGCTAACCTACAGGTAAAGCCTTATACTTTTTGCGCGGAACTCCCCGTGACGCTTGACATAGGCACTCCGGTTGTTTATTCTGCGGAAAAAAACACTGATAACCGCTCCGCATTCGGCACTGCACTCGCTGATATCGGCAAGAAAAATCCGGGTAAAGTGATGGTGTTTGACTGTGACCTTGCCGGTTCGGTAAAGACAGGCGATTTTGCAAAATGCTGCCCCGAACAATTCATTCAGGCGGGCATTCAGGAGAACAGCACCTCGTCAGTGGCCGGCGGTGTATCCAAGAACGGCTTTGCTACCGTTTGGGCTGATTTCGGCGTTTTCGCAGCCGACGAAGTATTCAATCATTTACGGATCAATGAAATAAACAAAACACATCTTAAGGTTGTGGCTACGCATGTCGGATTGAATGTCGGCGAAGATGGAAAGACCCATCACGGGATCAACTATATCTCATTGATGCGGGCGTTATTTCACACAAAACTTGCAATACCTGCAGATCCAAATCAGACCGACCGTATCGTCAGGTGGATGATGAATGAACCGGGAAATATCTTTGTAGCAATGGGGCGCGCGAAACTGCCGGTTGTTACTAAAGAAGACGGCACTCCTTTTTACGGGCCTGACTATACCTTTGAATACGGGAAGTCAGATATGCTTCGTAATGGAACTCAGGCAGCAATAATAACTTGCGGCCCGATGGTACCGTATGCGATGGAAGCACATAAAATGCTGACCGCTAAGGGATTATCGGTTGCCGTTTTCAATATCTCATCCCCTCTTGAATGTGATGAAGGTTTTGAAAAAGCATTGCAGTATCCAGTTGTCATATCATATGAAGATCATAATGTTCATAACGGGCTTGGTTCTCAGGCTGCAAATTTTATGATTGAACGCGGTATTCGTTCAAAACTGGTCAAGCTCGGCGTGCAAGATTATGCGCGCTCAGGTACCGCTGACGATGTATACGCACTAGCAGGTTTATCGGCAGCAACCTTGGCCGAGATTGTCGAAAAAGCGCTACTCTGAAATATGGGAACAACTGCCATCGCTCCGCAAGCCCTGCATTTTTGCGGGATACTGTATTCAGACGAATCAGTTTTGGAACAATGCATAACGCGCTTACGGAACGATTTTGGGGAGATATTCTATCAGGTACGCGGGTTCCCGTTTGACATGAGTGATTATTATAATAAAGAAATGGGCGAAGGTCTTCTCAAGGCTTTCGTCTTTTTCGACGCAATGATACAAGAAGATTCTATCGCCGATATTAAAATTAAAACCAATGCACTGGAACAGGAATTCGCCAGGAACGCTAATCGTATCATTAATTGCGATCCCGGGTATCTCGATATGGCGAAGGTTGTATTGGCCACAACAAAAGACCGCGGTCATAGAATCTATTTACGCGACGGTATTTATGCCGAGACAACATTACTGTTTCAGGGAAGATCATACGAAACATATCCGTGGACCTATCCAGATTTTCATAAAAAGGAATACATAGCCCTTTTTAACGCCGTAAGAGAAATATTCAACGCTAAACGAAACCTCTAATAAAGGAAAAAGCCGGATGACGGCTTGGAGGTTGCATCCGGCATGAAAAAGGAAATTGGTTGGTTGTATTCAGTAAACATCTCACATTACCGATAAGTTCCCGATAAATTCAAAAATAATAAACAAACAATTCTTCCCACTATTAGATTTCTGTGACAGAGACTACTGTAACAATGCTTATGCACTATTTCAATTGAAAATAAGGAAAAGCCGGATGGTGATTGTGGAGGTTGCACCCGGCTTGAAAAAGGAGATTGGTTGGTTATATATGAAACACTTCATCGGCATAAAAAGTTCCAAGCTTTTGCAACATAATTCGTCAACCTTCGTACTATTCATATGATATCACGTGTTGGTTTATGGTATATTCAAGGATACAAACAAAAGGAGGCGTCATGCTTAAGGTGCTATTTAGTACGATACTATTGATCTGTATGTCATTTACCCCGATTTCAGCTCAAAATAAATCGATCTTTGAAAAGACCACTCTTTCTGAACACGTTATTAAGATCTCAAATTCCCTGAGCGGCTATGAGATAAAAGTGATCGCATCAATCGGTGATGACGGAATATTGCTCGTCGATACCGGTTCAACCGAAACCGCAGATCTGCTGAAAAAAGAATTATTGACCTATGGAAAAGGTGCGCCGAAAATAATCATAAACACACATGCACACGGCGAACATTTTTTGGGTAACATTGCCTTTGATAAAGAGACCCTTATCATCGGACACTCAAAACTCAAAGAAAGAATGCAAAACGGTTATTTTTTATTCGAAGAATTTCCGGAATACATGATGCCGGACCTAACGATCGGAGAAGGTGAAATGACCGTATATTTCAACGGAGAAACGATCAAGATCATCCCGCTCGGAGGTGGACATGACGAGACCGATATTGTAGTCTGGTTCACCGGCTCAAAAGTTGCCTGCGTTGCCGGTCTATCAGGCGGCGATCACTTTCCGTCACTGGACAGAACCGGCGATACGGTCGTATACCTTGAGCGTTTAAAAAAACTCATAGACATGCTTCCTGACGATACGACGATCATTGCCTCACACGGCAAAGATATTAAAATGACCGAGTATAAAAAATACTATCAAACGCTCTTCGATGTCTATACTATAGTCAATGAAGGTGTTTCCACCGGGAAAAAGACTGAGGAAATAGTATCGGATGAACGCCTGAAAACATTCGCATCATACGGCGAAGGATTTACATCGTTGAAAGGATGGGTAAATTTTCTGGTCCGTGATATCAATATCCATCTTGGAAATATCCCCAAACCTGAAAAGAATTATCTATACACACCGTTCTATGCAGCATATAAAACCAACGGTATTATCGGGCTTGTCAAAAAATATCAATCGTTGAAAAAACACTATTTTACAAAAGATGCATTATTCTTTGAATATGCACTGACACAGATAGGATCGATCTTCTGGGATAAAGGCAAACATGATGAATCGGCTAAGATATGCGAATTGCTCGTTAAAG